>VFKX01000058.1 GCA_009885285.1 Candidatus Falkowiibacteriota bacterium | reverse complement strand
ACTGATGACAGGGACGAAGTCGTAACAAGGCATCCGTAGCGGAAGCTGTGGATGGATCACCTCCTTTCTAGGGAGAATATTCTTACTTTCTTCGGAATCTAAGAATAAGTCGCCTCCGATATGATGTCGGAGTGGTTACCGCAAGGTAACAACTGAATTGGTGCTAATTAGACTCAAAATCTCAACATGATTATACAAAAAACCTCTATTTATAGTGGTTTTTTTGTTGTTAATTTATTGAATATTAGCAAAATTATCTCCAGGATTTGACAATATCATTAATTCATTGTTGACAAACGGATAAAAGTATGATATACTAATCTTGTAAGGTTAAGAAGTGAGAAGCACCTTAACAACAGAAAAGCGAAGTATCTACTAAATATTCATCTCTATTGACAAGCTGTCAAAAGTATGCTATACTAATCTTATAAGTTAAGAGAAGTAAAAGCACTTTGACAAAACATTTATTGGTTAGACATCGACTAAAGGAAACTTTATTCCATATCTAACCAATAAATAAAATAGATCATGAAAAATTCAGTAAAAGTACTCGTGTCAATAGTTGTAATGATAGTTGTAACAGTAAATATGATTGCACAGGGTTCCAGCCAACAAAAAATCGACAAAAAACAGTATGATTTAATGTGGGCAAGCGGAAGAAGCTTAAAAAACGATTTCGGTTCTGTGTTAAATTTAAAGTTTAGTGCCGACACAATTACAGGAAAAATATCAGAAATGGTAACCTTAATTGCAGGAGACACTTTAACAATGAAAGTATTAACCAAACTCGTTAACGGACACCAGGTTCAGTCAATTATGGACTTTTCATACCTTGGCGTTACTAAACATAGTAACAGCAACCAGGTCTATGAATTCCCAAAAATGCTATCAAATGGCGAAGTAGCTTTTAAAGTATATTTCGAACCAGAACATGATGCATTCAGCGATGACAACTACTTCATTATTGTTTCAAAAGACGGAAACATGGGATTAAATAGTACTGAAGGTTCAGTACGAACAATCTCATTAAGGTAATTATCACCTTAACACTTACAAATAAGGCACTCCAAAAAAGTGCCTTTTTTCTTACCCAAAAACCAAAAGAGCAGCTAATTAAGCCGCTCTTCTTTATTATATAAAGCATATCAATACGATTATCTCACTCCAATCAACTTCCGCACTTCTTCCAATTTCTTAGAGGCAATGTTCTCGGCTCTCTGGCGGCCAGATTCCAATATTTCTAATACCTCATCGTCAGAGATTGCGTTATATTTAGCTTGAAAGTTCTCTAAGAACTTCACTACAACATCAGCTAAGTCTTTTTTAAAGTCACCATAACCTTTGCCGGCATAGTCTCGCTCCAATCTATTGACCTGTCTTATACCCAGCTGGGCATAAATTGTTAATAAGTTGGCTAAAGCTGGCTTATTTTCCACATCATAGACGACGTCAGATCCGGAATCGGTCACGGCCCGCATAATCTTCTTTCTGGCATTCTCAGGAGAATCAAGTAGGCTAATACAATTATTTTGATTATCATCACTCTTACTCATCTTCTTTGTCGGATCAAGCAATGACATTATCCTGGCGCCTTCTTTGCGAACTACCGCCGTCGGCACTTTGAAAGCTGGCCCAAATTCACCATTGAAACGACGAGCAATATCGCGAGTTAATTCGACGTGTTGCTTCTGATCTTCGCCGACCGGCACAACATCAGTCCCATATAGCAATATATCTGAAGCCATTAAAACAGGGTAGTCATATAGACCAACGCTGGCTGACTCCTTATTGTCGCCAGTTTTATCCTTAAACTGCGTCATTTTATTCAAATCAGCAATGTGAGTGCCATAACAATTCAAAATCCAAGCCAGTTCAGTGTGAGCGGGAACAGTTGATTGCTGGAAAATAATGGATTTCTGGGGATCAATTCCGGCCGCTAAGTAGATCTTAGTCACTTCAATTATACGTTTTCGCAAAATCTCCGGATTCTGTTTAACGGTAATGGCGTGATAATCCACAATTGAGAAGATGCAGTCGTAGTCTTTTTGCATCTCCACCCACTGAGAAATGGCTCCAATATAGTTACCAATATTAAGATTTCCACTTGGCTGAATACCAGAAAAGATGATTTTAGCTATTGACGATTCAGATTTTTTTTGTTTTATCATATTATTATTTTAACTACCAATATTATAATTTAATTGGCCTTTTTTAGCAAATGTAATTGAAAAGATCGGCCTTGAAATATTCATCTTGTGTGGTAAGATATCATATAGGGTTTTATGGCCTTTTTTTGTATTAGCCGGGCTGTAGTATAATGGTAGTACGTGTGCATGGGGTGCATATAGCCCCGGTCCGATTCCGGGCAGCCCGACACCAGCTCGTTAGTTTGTATCACTGTAATGTTAGCGAAATAGGGCTTGTAGCTCATCTGGTAGAGCGCTGCATTCGCATTGCAGAGGTAAGGGGTTCGAGTCCCCTCAAGTCCACCAATCCAGTTCTTTGGATTAATAATAAATATCACGGGCTGTGGTATAACGGTATTACGCACGCTTCGGGTGCGTGTAATCCGGGTTCAATTCCCGGCAGCCCGACAATTCTATGATAGATTTCAAGCAAAAAATGGAAGAGGAGGAGGCGCACGCCCGACGCTTATCAGATGATCCTACGGAAGCAATTATTCCTAACAAGAAACGTAAACGAATCATTACCTATGTAATTGCTATCGTAGCTATCGGATTGATATTTTCCGGCAAAGTCCTCATGTCCAGCCAGAACGGAACCGATTGGCTTTCCGGAACTGGCTTTTTCAGTAAGCTAAAGCATTTAGTACCGCTGTCCGACAAGACATTAATGGGGGAAGAAAATGACCGGATAAATATCCTTCTGCTCGGAATTGGCGGCGGAAACCACGAAGGCGCATATTTAACCGATACAATCATGTTGTCCAGCCTACAACCTTCAACCAAGCAAGCGGCTCTTATTTCCATTCCCCGAGACTTAGTGGCTCCGGTCAGTAATTGGCAGAAAGTTAATAGTATTAATGCTTACGCCGAGAAGGAAAATCCCGATAGCGGCAGCGCGGTCACAGCCAAGGCTTTTGCGGAGCTATTGCAAACACCAATTGACTATTATGTCGGGGTGGACTTCAGCGGCTTCTCTAAGATCATTGATGAACTAGGCGGCATAGAAGTTAATGTGGAAAATACTTTGGATGATTATACTTACCCTATTCTTGGTGAAGAAGATAATCCTAATTACTACTCCCGATTTGAACATTTGCACATTGAGAAGGGGTTACAAACAATGAACGGCTCTCTAGCTCTCAAGTATGCCCGCAGCCGTCATGCTTTAAGTTCGGAAGGTTCTGACTTCGCCCGGGCTCGTCGCCAGCAATTAGTCTTGCAGGCAGTAAAAGACAAATTACTTTCCAGTAAAACATTGCTTAATCCAGTCATGGTCACAAAACTGATCAATGAATTCAACAAAGATATTTCTACAAATCTTAATGCCTGGGAAATTCTCCGTCTCTGGGAAATGTTTAAGGATATTGATAAGACACAAATTACCAATAAGGTGTTAAGCGATGCTCCAGACGGATTATTAGTATCAGGTAGAGGAGAAAACGGCGCCTATATTCTAACACCGCGCTCCGGAAATTTTTCCGAAGTCAGAAACATGGTTAAAAATATTTTCGCCACCAGCACTACTGGTATAATTTCTACACCAGAAAAAAGGATAGTGAGAATCAGCGATAATGCCAGCGTGACAATTCTTAATGGTACTTGGATTAGCGGCCTAGCAGGAAAAACATCAGTCATGCTTGAGCAGTCAGGCTTCAATGTTTTAAAAACAGGGAACTCTCCGGAGCGGAATTACACCAAAACCACTATCTACAGCCTAGCCACCACTACTGTTAAAGATAAATCCCTTAAAGCTTTAAAGTCTATTACCGGAGCCAGCCAGTCCTATGATTTCCCGGCTTGGGTAGACGAATATCAAACAGCCACGAGCACAACTGACTTCTTAATAATCATCGGTACAGACGCTAATGTAATAGAGTAGAGACGTAATTAAAAACGGAGTAAATACTAAATATATGGAAAAAATTAAAACTCTGCCGCTCGTTGTTATTTGCGGCCGGACAAATGTCGGCAAATCAACCCTCTTCAATTGCTTGATTGAGAAAAGACAAGCAATGATTTCTGCGGTAGCCGGCACTACTCGCGACAGCAATCTCGGTACTGTTGAATGGGCAAATAGTGCGTTTGACCTGGTCGATACCGCCGGCATTATCGATTCCCGCGCGCTGAGCAACCTGAAAATTTCCGAAGAAGATATTGACAGCCAAACTCAGAAGCAGGCTCGCCATTATCTCAATAAAGCGGATTTAATTCTGTTTGTCGTGGATGCCAAAATCGGCTTATTGCCTGAAGATAGGGAACTATCCATCGGACTGAAAAAAAATAAACAATATCAGAAAAAGACCTTAGTCGTCACTAATAAGATTGATAACTTTAAAAATGCCGCTGAAGCTGCCCAGTTCAATAAGCTTGGACTAGGAGAACCGCATATTATTTCCGCTGCCAGTGGCTTAGGTACTGGCGATCTATTAGACATCATTGTTGATATACTTGATAAGAATCGAAAATATAAAAAACCGGTTGAGGATGAGTCTGATAATAAAATCAAAGCTTGTATTATCGGCAAGCCAAACGTCGGCAAGTCTTCCTTGCTTAACGCCATCCTCGGCTATGACCGCGTCATTGTCAGCCCAGAAGCACATACGACCAGAGAACCGCAAGACACTAAACTTATCTATAAAGACCAGGAAATTCATTTAATAGACACAGCCGGTATTGCCCGCCATAGCCGCAATGCCGAGGGCTTTGAAAAGCTTGGTGTCCAGAAATCATTAAGATCGCTAGATCGCGCTGACATAGCATTACTCGTCATGGACATCAGTCAACCGATTACCCATCAGGACGCGAAGCTCATCCAAGAGATCAAAGACCGCGGCAAGAGCTTAATATTTATCGCCAATAAATGGGATTTAGTTGATGAACGCGATACTAAAAAGTGGACCGAAATAGTTTATGATAAATTACCTTTTGCCACTTGGGCGCCGATTCAGTTTATCTCAGCCAAGACTGGCGAAAAAATTAACAAGATTCTCGATTTAATTGTCACGATTTCTAATGAACGAAAATTGGAGCTGAGTGATTCCCAATGCAATAAATTTTTGCAAGCTGTTGTTAAAATCCACCGGCCAGCCAAAGGCAAAGGATTAAAGGCGCCGCGAATTTATGAATTCCGCCAGAAGAGCAGTAATCCGCCGCATTTCGAAGTCCGTATTGGACCGAACGACAACCTACACTTTTCTTATATCCGCTTCATGGAAAATCGTTTACGTGAGAGATATAAATATACTGGCACTCCAATCGGCTTGCACGTTACCAGTAAGAAAAAATCGCATACTACTTATAATGAACCAGTTGGTCGGACATCTTATTCAGATGACGACACGACTGAAGATGAAGAAGAATAATGACTATATGAAAATTATCGTCGGCCTCGGAAATCCTGGAGAGAAATACACTACCACGCGGCATAATGCCGGCTGGTTAATTTTGGACAATCTCTTAGGCGAGGTCAAATGGTCCCTGAATAAAAAATTCAATGCTCTTACTTATGAAGACGGCGACTTACTTTATCTTAAACCTCAGACTTTCATGAATGAGTCGGGCATCAGTGTCCGCAAAGCCATGGACTTCTACGGCTTGCTACCGAAAAATTTCGGAATCATCAGTAAAAAGGACGTCGACTTAAAAGATTTTTTAATTGTAGTCCATGACGAGCTTGATCTAAACTTTGGCGAATTTAAGATTGCCACAGATTCTGGCAGCGCCGGCCATCGCGGCGTTCAATCAATTATTGACCATCTCAAGACAAAGAAGTTTACCAGGATAAGAATCGGCATCAAAAATGAATTATTACGCGTTCATATCCCACCGGAAAAATTTGTTCTGGGTAATTTTAGTAGAGATGAAAAAGAAAAAATAAAACGAATAGCAGTAGCCTTAACTAGTAAAATAAAGTAAAGATAAAATCCCCCTAAATTATTTAGGGGGATTTTATTTTAATAATCCCTATGATAAGAGAAGAACAGTTTGAAGAAAAATATTATTATTTAGCCTTCAGTCATTTTCAAAAAATTGGCCCTACCGGCATGCGGAGACTAGAGGAAAGATTTAGTTCGATCAGAGAAGCATATTACTCTTCAGCTACGAGTCTTGAGCGCGCCGGTATAAAAGCCAGTACCGCCGATGAATTTATTAGATGGCGGAACGCGCCAGTTGCTTCTATTGCTAATATGGTTTCGGTCTTAAAGCAGGAAAACATATATTTCCTTATCTGGCATGACGCTTGCTATCCTCAACTACTTAAAGAAATATCAGACCCGCCTCCGGTTATCTATTATAAAGGCGCTATTTGTGGCGCACCAGAAAATCGACTATCTGTAGTCGGTTCCCGGAAATTCAGCGCTTACGGAGAAAAAGTAATTTCCGAGTTGCTTCCGGCCTTAGTTAATACCAAAATTGAGATTGTTAGCGGTCTAGCCATAGGCATAGACACGCTGGCCCATCAGCAAACTCTCAAGAACCATGGCCGGACTATTGCCGTTCTTGGCAGCGGTCTGGATTATCAGAGTCTATATCCCCGCTGTAACCGCCAGCTGGCCGAACAAATAATAAATAATGGCGGAGCCCTGATTTCCGAGTTTCCGCCCGGAACCCCACCTCTTAAACAAAATTTTCCGCAACGAAATCGCCTGATATCTGGGCTTTGCCAGGGAACACTGGTAATTGAATCAAAAAACCGTTCAGGGTCACTTATTACCGCCAACTATGCCTTAGAGCAAAACCGAGAAGTATTAGCCATTCCTGGAAATATATTTTCTGAATACTCCGCCGGACCAAATATGCTGATTAAGGCTGGGGCTAAGTCGGTAACTGGTCACCAAGACGTCCTTGAGCTCTATGGCATTGATACAGATACTAAAAGTGGCAATGCTGGCACCAAACAGCCATCATTATTCAGCTACAATAGTACAGAAGCTCTGGTGCAAAATCTGCTTTCCCGAGCATCCGAACGCGGCGAAATACTGGACACTGATGATATAATTCACCTTTCCGGACTTGACAGCTCGTTGATAAATAGTACACTAAGTATGTTAGAACTCCAGGGAATCGTTAAAACTAGCGAAACCGGGTACGAATTAATATAAATTACTACTCATATATGACTTTGATTATCGTGGAATCTCCAACCAAAGCCAAGACCATCAGTAAGTTTTTGGGCAAGGAATATAAGGTCGAATCTTCATTCGGTCATATTCGCGATTTACCAAAAAGCAAGATGGGTATTGATATTGAACATGGTTTTCAGCCGGAATATGAAGTACCGACCAAATCCAAAAAAATCGTCACCGGACTGAAAGCGGATGCCAAAAAGGCCACCGAAGTCATTTTGGCTTCTGACGAAGACCGAGAAGGGGAGGCTATTTCATGGCATCTGATTCAAGCACTTAACCTAGATGAAAAGAAAACTAAGCGTATCGCTTTCCATGAAATCACCAAGACTGCCATCTTAGCAGCGCTCGATCACCCCCGAACGCTCGATTTGAATATGGTCGACGCCCAGCAAGCCCGCCGCGTCCTGGACCGCTTAGTCGGGTATGAATTATCGCCTTTCCTCTGGAAGAAGGTAGCGAAAGGTTTATCAGCTGGCCGCGTCCAAAGCGTTGCTACTCGCTTAATTGTTGAAAGGGAGCGGGAGGTCCAGGCCTTCGTCGCTGAAGAGTATTGGAGTCTCTCGGCCGATTTTAAAGGTGTTAGCGAAGACGAAATATTCACAACTGATTTATATAAAATCAGAAATAAAACTTTCGACAAGCTCACTATCAAAAAAACTGATGCGGAAGAAGTCCAGAAACTATTACTAAAAACTCCTTATGCTATAGATAAAATTGAAAAAAAAGAGGTCAGTAAAAATCCGGGCGCGCCTTTCACAACTTCAACTCTGCAGCAATCTGCTAACCGCCATCTCGGCTTCAGTGCTAAACAAACTATGATGGTGGCCCAGAAATTATATGAAGAGGGGCATATAACCTATATGCGTACCGATTCGCTCAATCTCTCACCAAAGTTTATAGGCGAATCAGAAGAATGGATTAAAAAAAATCTCGGTTCAGAGTATGCTATGGCTGGCGGCCGCGCCTTTAAAAATAAGAGTAAGAATGCCCAGGAGGCTCATGAAGCCATCCGCCCGACTGAGGCTATGAATACTCCGGAAATACTGGCTGCTAAATTCGACAAGAACCAGGAACGACTATACCGCCTGATTTGGCAGCGCGCCGTCTCTAGTCAAATGACGCCAGCAAAGTTAGCCGCTACCGCCATTGATGTTAAAACGACCGTCAAAAAGGACACATATATATTCAGAGCTAATGGACAAACTTTAATCTTCCCCGGATATCTGAAAGTCTGGCCGGAAAAAACCAAAGAACAGACCTTGCCACTCCTAGTAGAGAAGCAAGAAGTCGCGTTAACGGATTTACGCGCCGACCAGCACTCCACTAATCCACCGGCTCGTTATTCCGATGCCAGTCTGGTTAAGGAGTTAGAAAAACACGGTATCGGCCGGCCATCTACCTATGCCCCGACAATCAGTACGATTATCGCCAGAAATTATGTAGAGCGCGATGATAATAAGAAGTTAAAGCCGACCAGTATCGCCTTCGTAGTCACTGATCTATTAATCAAACACTTCCATAAGATTGTTGATTACAAATTCACAGCCGACATGGAAAACGATTTGGATCTGATTGCTGATGGTGAGAAGGGCTGGGTTCCAGTTATCAGCGATTTTTACCACGACTTCCACGACAACCTAAAAATTAAATACGAAGAAATTAATAAAAACGATATTATGCCAGAAGAACAATCAACAGAAATCTGTGACAAGTGCGGCGCTGCCATGATTATCAAAACCGGGCGGTTCGGAAAATTCTTAGCCTGCTCCGCTTATCCAGATTGTAAGAATATCAAGAAAATGACGGGAGATGCTGGTGGCGAAAAGAAAGAACCGGATGCTAAAACTCTAGAGCTAGAAAAAAAATATGCCGGTGTAGTTTGCGATAAATGCGGCTCGCCAATGAAAGTCCGAGTCGGGAAATATGGACCATTTCTCGCCTGCTCTGCCTATCCTAAATGCAAAAACATTAAGAACATTGAGCGGCCTGGTGACGGCAAAGAAGTGGCTTGCCCGGTCTGCGGCAATGGTAAAATTGTCAAAAAATTCAGCAAACGCGGTGCTTTCTATGCCTGTAATGCTTACCCGAATTGCAAGAATGCTTATTGGGGACAACCGACCGGCGATAAGTGCCCGAATTGCGAAGCCCTAATGATTACTGATAAAGACGACGAAGTAAAATGTAGTAATCGTGGTTGCAAAACTGGAAAATAGATTGCCTTGTATACTCATCAACTACCTGGATTGGCATATAAAAAAGAGCTCCGAAAATTTCGGAGCTCTTTTATATAAACTGAAGGATTATTATTTTTTACTAGTTTTCTTGGTATTTTTTCTCTCCTGCACATACTCCATAGCTCTCTTAGCCACTTCGGCAAAAATCATAAGATAAGTAGCGCTATTCTTTAACTTATCCTTAATCATATCAATTACTTCTTCAGCTTTAACCATGCCTGTTTCAACAGTCTTTAGTAAGCGGTGTACTCTTGCCAGGCTCGCCACAAAATAATAAATAGCCCAACACAAGAAAAAAGTTAAAGCGATCAAACAGACAGACAAAATAATATTCAATATATCCGCTGAAGTGGTAAACATAATAATTATATTTAGTGATTAAAAGCTTCTTAGTTGTGCTTCAAATTTCTCCGCCATCAAAGAAATAAGGCTGGCCTGAATTTTGTCGACTTCCTCAGAAGTTAAAGTCCGCTCCTCGGACTGATATGAAAGATGGAAGGCTAAGCTCTTTTTTCCGCCTTCTAACTTGTTGCCGATATAGACATCAAATAATTCAACGGATTTAATCAAAGAGTTAAATTCTACCATCTCCTTCTTTAAATCATTATACAATATTTTATTATCAACTACAAAGGCTAGGTCACGAGACAAGGCCGGATACTTCGGCGCTTCAGTAAACTGAAAGCTAGGCTGTCGTAAAACCAGTTCCACTAATTTATTAAAATTCAATTCGGCAATGGCAACCGGACGTTTTAAGTTATTACTGGCGCTCGCTTCAACACTTAATAAAGAAACTAAGCCGAGCTCTTGACTGCCCACTATCACCCGAGCAATAGCATTTGTATCAGCCCAACCTGGCTTTTCTTCAATGACAAAATATTCTGCTTCTATTCTTTGGCCGAGCGCATTCTTCAATAAGCTATCAATAATTCCCTTGAGCCGGCCAAATAAATCATCATCACCAGTTATAGCCAGTCCCAAATGTTTTTCTTGATATGGCAGGAAACTACCCTCGCTCTTATCTTTTATCAAAGTGCCGACTGTCTTAAAAAAGACACTACCAACTTCAAAAAAGCCAAAATTTTCACTTTTAAACTGATTGGATTTAATATTAGCTATTAACCCAGGTACGAGTGACTGTCTTAACAGGTTATGTATTCCTGAAAGCGGATTGGCTAATTTCAAATAATTGGAATAATCAATATTTAATTTTTTCAATTGATCCTCGCCCACGAAAGAATAATTGTAAGCTTCATTTAAAGAGTTCTTGAGGCACAAGACATTCTTCACTTTCCGCTCAATCAGACGTTCTTCGTTGATTTCAGGTAATTCCATAGCTGACGCCGGCATTTGCGAATTAATATTATCATAGCCATAAAGACGCAGCACTTCTTCAGCGATGTCCTCCTTATTAGCCACGTCTTTAGCGGCTCGCCAAGATGGAATTTTAACAGATAAAACCTCAGCTTTCGAGTCGGCAATTACAAAACCTAATCTTTCTAAGGTATTAATAACGTCAGTTTTTTTAATAGCTTGACCGATTTTTTTATCAAGCCAGGCTAAATCCAGTTCGACTGTTTTTTCTTGATGGTCAGAATTATCAATATCTATTAGAGGGCTATCTATTTCCATTTTCGGACAAATCTTTTTCAGTAAAGTTAAAAAGCGGAATAAAGCAATTTCCGGCAACGCCGTATCTAAAGACTTTTCAAAACGGACCGACGCTTCCGTACGTAAACCCAGCTTTTGAGAGGTCTTACGGATGCCAGCGGCGGCAAAATTTGCAGACTCAAGCAATAACTCGGTTGTCTCTGGGCTTATTTCACTGCCATGCCCACCCATAATACCGGCCAAGGCGATTGGTTCATTGCCATCAGTAATAACCAAGTCTTCCACCGATAAAACTCTGGCTTTTTCATCCAAAGTTTCCATGGTTTCATCTTTTTCTGCTCGCCTGACGACAATCTTTTTAACTTTGGCGGCATCAAAGGCATGCATCGGCTGACCGCAATCAAACATGACATAATTTGTTAAATCTACGATATTGTTAATTGGGCGCTGATTAGCCGCTACTAATCTTTCCTTCAGCCAGCTCGGCGATTCTTTCACTTCAATATTCTTAACCTTAACTGCCAAATATCTCGGACAAGCATCTAGCGCATTTATTTTAACTTCCAGCTTATTCTCTTTAACACTTAAAAAGTCCCATTTTTTATCCAACACTTTTTCGTAGGGAATCAGCGTTAAATTATAAATAGCGGACAATTCTCGAGCAATCCCGTAATGATTCAGGAGATCAGGGCGGTTTGATAGAGATTTATTATCAATTTCCAAAACAATATCATCAACTTTTAAATATTTAGAAAAAGCTTCGCCGATTTTTGCACTGTCACGTAAAACCATAATACCATCATGACCCTTGCCCAGACCAAGCTCATCTTCAGCGCAAATCATACCCTCAGATTTTTCACCCCTGATTAGCGACTCTTTAATTTCCAGGCCATTGGGCAAGATTGCTCCAACCAAGGCCACGGCTACTAATTGACCAGGGGCAACATTAGGCGCTCCACATACGATGTTTAACTTGCCCTTCTTCACATCAACCACGGTCACGCGCAGACGGTCAGCATTCGGATGCTTAGCCACCTCCAGAACCTTACCGACAACGACATGATTGAATTGTTCAGCTGAATTAGTAAAGCTTTCCACTTCAACGGTATGACCAGTCAGTTCCGCGGCAATATTTTCTGGTTTCAGCTTTGAAGGGATTTTAACGTAGTCTTTAAGCCAATTTAAGGATATATACATAGATTTAAAATTGTTCGAGGAATTTAATATCGCCGCTATTGAATAAGCGAACATCATTAATATTGTATTTCAACATCGCAAGACGGGTCAGTCCGAAACCAAAAGCCAATCCGGAATATACTTCCGGATCAATACCGCCAGCCCGTAAAACATCGGGGTGAATTAAGCCGGCGCCGACAATTTCCAGCCAGCCGGTATACTTACAAACACGACAACCCTTGCCTTGGCACAAGAAACAAGTATACTCGCCATTATTACCCGGCTCAACAAACGGGAAGAACTTCGGCCGCATCCGTAACTTTGTATTAGGCCCGAATAATTTCTGACCGACTAGTTCTAAGAAGCTTTTTAAGTTAGCAAAGCTGATGTCTTTGCCAATCAACAGACCCTCAACCTGATAGAAAGTATGATCATGGCGGGCATCAGTCGCCTCATTACGAAAACATCGCCCCGGAACGAGAGCCTTAAGAGGGGCGCCATATTTTAACATGGCTCGAATTTGGACTGGAGAGGTCTGAGTACGCATTAGTAAATCATATTGTCCGTCTTTATTCTTCTGATCAACATAAAATGTATCCTGCATATCGCGGGCTGGGTGAGAAGGGGGAACATTCAAAGCGGTGAAATTAAAATAATCACTTTCTAGTTCCGGACCATCAAGAATCATAAAACCAAGAGAAGAAAAGATGTCCTCGAGTTCGTTCTGCACTAAGGTAATAGGGTTCAAGTGGCCTTGAGAAATTTTATTGCCCGGTAAAGTAACATCGATATTTTCAGTCTTGGAAACATAGGAATTCAATGACTTTTTCATTTCTTCAAACTTATCCTGTAATTCTTTTTTCACAGTATTAGCTAGTTCTCCTGATTCCTTCTTTAGTTCGGCGCTCAAATCCTTAAGACCGCCCATTAATTCACTTAACTGGCCTTTACGGGATAAAAACTTAAGCTCTAAATCACGAAGATGATCATTGTTAGTAGCGCGAGACAATTCTTCTAAAAATTCCGCGCGCAATTCATTCAACTTATTTTTCATATGGTTAGCGGCTTTTTTTATAATTGATTAAGAAGAGTTCTAAAATAGAAAAGATAATGACCAGTAGGGAAAGATTGAGCCAATTAAAGAGATCAATGGATTTCAGGACTAAAAGAGAAATAATAAATAAGGAGAAAAGGAATGATTGACGGAAAGCGACTTTAACTGAATTGAAGGCTAGTTCTTTTTTCTTAATAACAAAACGGAAGAAAAAACCGATTAAGGCGATAATGCCACTAAGCGAGGCGAATAATGATAAATAAAAAAGAAGAAAGCCTAGCCAATTGGTAGCGGTGGGGTCAACCAGACCGGCGACAAAGAAAAATATTCCCCAACAGATAGCGGTCAGGGCGGCCATCACTAATAAATATTTGTTTAAAGTCATAGATTTTCCATTATTTTCTTGATTTTACTAAGCTCCGCCTGGTAAGCGGCTAGCTTATCTTTTTCAGCGGCCACGATATTTACCGGCGCTCGGCCGACAAACTCGGTATTGTTTAATTTTGCTTCCTGTAGCCCTATTAATTTAACCAAGTTTAGCTCCTCCTTCTGCATGCGCTCTTTTTCCTTAGTCTTGTCGACTCCACCCAGAAGATAAACCTCAATGCCGCCTGATACGATAGTAATCGCGTCGGCAATCTTAGCGCCGTCAGTCGAAATAGTTAAGGACTTCAGGCCGGTCTTAAGACTAGTAATCATGTCACGCTGGCTCTCCAATAATTCGACCTGATTGTGGCCGTAAATAATGGCCTCGAGCTTAAGCGCAGGCTCAACCTTATTTTCACTGCGGGCATTTCTAATCGCGGTAATTAAATCTTGAATAATCCGGAAGTCATTATTAATCTTGTCTGAATCTGTCTTAGTATCTACGGAAGTACTAGTTGGCCATTTAGCCACCATCAGTAAATCATTATTGAAACTGGACCAGATTTTTTCCGTCACAAACGGAATAAAAGGATGCCAGAGAACAAGGATATTTTTCAAAACATAAATCAAAATTTCTTCTTTGTCCTTTTCTGCCTTAGCGATTTCTAAGTACCAGTCAGCCAGTTTATTCCAAGTAAAATCATTAAGCTCTTCAGCTGCCAAAGAAAAATTATAATTCTTAAGATGGCTGGTAACCGCCGAGGCGCAGGACTGAAGATTATCAATAATCCATTTGTCTGCCAGAGTCTTCGGTACTGGCGCTTTGTCAGTCGGCGCTGTGAAAAGTTCTTCAGGTGTGCCTGATAAAATAAAACGAGAAATATTCCACAACTTATTGATAAAGTTCCTCTTTGACTCAATCTTCTCATCGCTATAGCGGGAATCATTGCCCGGAGTTGAACCCATGAGAAGCGATAAGCGTACTGCATCAGCGCCATAAACTGGAATAATTGCCAAAGGATCAACACCGTTACCCTTAGACTTCGACATTTTCTTACCGTTCTTATCTAAAATAATGCCATGCAGGTAAACATCTTTAAAAGGAATCTCGCCTAAAGCGAAGAAAGACATCATAATCATGCGCGACACCCAAAGGGTTAAGATTTCATATCCGGTTTCAAGTACTTGGGTTGGATGGAAGCGGGCCAGATCACCACTCTTAACGCCATCTTTAAAGTTATCAGGCCAGCCAAGGGTTGAGAAAGTCCACATGCCAGAAGAGAACCAGGTATCCAAAGTGTCTTCGTCTGGTTGCCAGCCGTCACCAGATGGAGCCTCAAAACCCACATGAGTTTCCTCGCCTCTATACCAAACCGGGAGGGCATGGCCGAACCAAATCTGACGGGAAATGCACCAGTCATGGAGGTTGTTCATCCAATCAGAAAAGCTCTTATTAAATCTTTCCGGAATAAAAGTGATATCTCGCTGAGCGGTTGCCTCCAAGGCTTTTTCCTTCAGCGATTTGCCGCCTAAACGTTCAAGCTTCTTATCCACACCAATAAACCACTGTTTAGAAGGAAGCGGCTCGATGGCGGAGTCACAGCGATAACAAACTGATAGGTTATTAATAATATCTTCTTCTTTCTCCATGAGGCCTTGTTCTTTAAGCCGAGCTACAATCAGTTCGCGAGCCTCGCCAGTCTTTAAACCGGAATATGCGCCAAAACCGGGACGAATTAAACCGTCCTCATTAATAACTTTAATTATCGGCAGATTGTTAGACTGAGCCATTTGCCAGTCAACCATAGAATGAGCCGGCGTGACGCCTAAAGCGCCGGTCCCAAAGCTTGAATCTACATTATAGTCAGCGATAATTTTAATATTTAATTCTTGTCCACAGAAATTAACCTTATATTCCTGGCCGATATATTCGGCATAGCGCTTATCTTTAGCATTAACAGCGACAGCGGTATCACCCAGTTTTGTTTCCGGGCGGGTCGTGGAAATTGCGATCGGAAAATCAGCTGAATATTTAAACGTATAGAGCTTAGCAGTCTGTTCTTTATGCTCAACTTCATCGTCAGACAAAGTCGAGTGGCAAGAGGGGCACCAATTTACTATTCTTTCTCCGCGATAAATAATTCCTTCATTATACATATCTACAAACATCCGGGTAACAGCCTTCTTTCTCGACTCATCAAGGGTGAAGGCTAGCCGCGACCAATCCAAAGAAGAACCCATTTTCTTGGTCTGGTGCAGAATTGTAGCTTGAGTTTCATTGACAAATTTCCAAACTTCTTGTAAAAAAGCCTCTTTTCCTAAGTCATGGCGAGTTTTCCCCGTCTCCTTAAATATCTTTTTTTCCACGATGCTTTGCGTGGCGATGGCAGCGTGGTCGGTACCAGGTAGCCATAAAGTGCGGTAGCCCATCAAGCGATGGAATCTCACCATCAAGTCTTCAATGGCCAGCATAGCACTATGACCAACATGCAGTTTCGCCGTAATATTAGGAGGGGGTAGGACAACGGTATAGCCGGGGGCGTCAAGCGGCAAATCTAAATTATCCGGATTAAAGAATCCTGATTCTTCCCATTTTTGATAGATCAAATCCTCATTTTCTTGAGGGTTATAAGTTTTGTCGAGTTCTTGTTTCATGATATAAAATTACCAAAAAAACCTGGTTAAGTCAATGTTATTTCGCCTTGACTTTGGCATATATTAATTCTATATTGGAGAGTTAAGTCAGACCCGAAGGAAATATATTCAGAATTGAAAAAAATGCTAGATTTAGAAAAACAAATTTTCCGCCAATTGGAAAAATCCAAGAATATCCTGATAGTTTTTCCGAGCGATCGGAATAATGATGCGCTGGCTTCGGCTCTCGCGCTTTTTATTTTTCTGAAAAAGCTCGGATTAGAAGTTGATATTGCCGGTCCAATGAATGAAAGCAGGGGCGCTCAAATGTCGTTTTTACCAGGCTTCCAAGAAATCCAGAAACAATTAGATAATCTACGACGCTTCATCGTCTCGCTCGATATCAGTCAAGCCAAGGTCAGCCAGATTAAATACTCTGTGGAAGATAATCAGTTGAATTTCATCATTTCTCCAAAAAGCGGCTGGTTCAAACCTGAAGATGTTACCTCGAAAAGCGGGGAGTTTAAATACGATCTAATCTTTACTATTGGCTTAATCGATCTGGAGGCGTTAGGAAAAACATATGATGCTAATGTCGAATTTTTCTATAAAACAACCATTATCAATATTGATCATCAAGCGGCCAATGAAGAGTTTGGACAAGTGAACTATGTTGATCTTAATGCCGTATCTAATGGGGAAATTCTGTTCTATCTCTTGAAAAACTATAAGCCGGAATCATTATCCGAGGATGTCGCCACCTGCCTGCTGACTGGCATTATTGCACAGACTAAGAATTTTAAAACCGGCAACCTGACGCCCCGCATCCTCCTGGCCACATCGGAGTTACTCGCACTAGGCGCTAGGCGGGAAGAAATTGTTAATTGTTTGTACCGCTCGCGCAATATGTCGTCCTTAAAACTCTGGGGTAAAATTTTAAACAATCTTCAAGCCGAAAATAAGGATGAATTGCTCTGGTCGCGCTTAAATGACGGCGACTTTAAAACTGAAGACATAAATATTGATAATCTGAGCGACATCATTGATGAATTAATTATTACTGTTCCGAGCGCTAAAGCTATCGTAATTTTCTGCGAAGAAGAGAATAATAAAACTAAAATACTGGGATATTCTCTTAAAAATATCAATATCCTGGACTTGTTTAAGGAATACGAGCCGGTTGGCAACACTAAAGCCGCACAAATCACACTAAACATGGGCCTAAAAACAGCATCGGATCAAATAATTCCAAAATTAAGAGGTAAGCTTGAAAAATTAAGCTTATAATGGTATAAATATGAGCGAAGCAATGGCAGTGGTTAAGGCTTGCATTCTTTTTTGCTGGCTATTATAATAGGGCATATAGCTCAGCCGGTTAGAGCACCGCTCTTATAAAGCGGGGGTCGATGGTTCAAGTCCATCTATGCCCACAATT
>VFKX01000026.1 GCA_009885285.1 Candidatus Falkowiibacteriota bacterium | reverse complement strand
TTTAAAGGTGCAGATCAACTGGCAATTCAAACCTGATAATGCTCGCATTAAACTTAAGCGGCTTTATCCCGTCACCACTATAAAATATTCAAATTAGTAGAGTACTAGGATTGGGCTTCTACTCTTGTGGTAGATTGACAAGAATAATAACTAGTCGCTGTTTTTAATTGCAATAAAAGCATAGTTTGATTTATACTATCAAAATTATCCAATTCATATTGAACAGGAGGCAGTCAATGACGCATAGCGAAATTCTTGAGATCGGGAACTTCATGTCAGATTTTTTCAAACAAATGATAACAATAGATACAGGCGTAATAGTTCTAATATTTACACTGGTTGAAAAGGTGTTAACCACCGAGAAAGTCTTCAATTCTGGACTAAACCGTATCCTACTAATTACAAGCTTGGCACCTCTAATTGTATCGTTGCTGCTTGCAATCAACGCATTGGTAGTTATCCCTAACAGATTGATTATCCTACTGCAAGGTGGCGTTGTTGATACATTTGTTGATAATGGTTCCCTTTATGGAACCATATACTTATTCTTTATTGGGATTTTCTTATTTATTATCCTTGCTATAAGAACAATTCTACAAGCACCCAAGGCATAATACTACCAGGAGGTTATATATGAAAAATCAATTAGCAATAAAAGGCTTTATAGTATGTACTTTACCTTTCTTATTAATTAGCTGTGTGCCTACACAAGCAACTATCATCCCTCCAGTAACTCAAAATCCAACTAATACGCTAACAGTGGGCGCGGTACCATCATTGAGGCCTACAGAAATGGTTACTTTCACACCTACTTTGACACCATCTATAGCAGCTTCTTCAACTGATATTCCAACATCTACTTTATCTCCAACCCTAACTCCTGATGTAACTACCCAAGAAATATTTCAAAATGGAGAGTTTCGCAACACCACTGCTAAGGATTTTACATTTAGGGTGGCGAAAGTTGAACTAACCCCAAACGGAAAAATGCGTTGGTATTTTGAATTCTGGAACAAGTCTGACAAGGCGGTATTGTTTGGCTTAAATTATTCAAATACTGTATTAGCAGATGAGTTTGGTAACAAATATGATGTTCTAGATGCAAGTACATATCCAAACAAATTATTCGAAGAATCTGTTGCTGCTGGCGTTTTGTATAACCTATGGATCGATTTTAATTCACCGATCAGCAATTCCAAAAAATTTATTGTAACCTTGGCTCCAGCAAATTCTTACTGGCATCCACATTATGGATTGTTTGACCTTGATGTAAACTATGATGCATCAAGTATACCTCCACCATCTACAGCTACTTTATCGCCCAATTCGAGCGTGCTTTTTGAGAATGGCGACTTCCAAAATTCAAGTTCGCCGGATTTTATTTTTAGAGTAGCAAGGGTTGACTTGCTATCAAACGATAAAATGCGATGGTACTTTGAGTTTTGGAATAAATCTGACAAACCAGTTTTATTTGGCTTAAATCATTCAAATATTACATTAGCTGACGAGAATGGTCATCAATATGCAGCATTAGATGGAAGCACTTATCCAAACAAGTTATTCGAAATAACTATTGCCGCTGGTGTTCTGTACAACCATTGGATTGAATTCGATGCCCCAGTAAATGGCTCTAAAACATTTAAAGTCACTTTGGCTCCTGCTAATGTTTATTGGCATCCTCATTATGACGTGTTCACTCTTACCTTCAAATAAACTATTTTTGGCATTGATAGATTCTCAAATTAAGGCAGAAATTTATTCCGTCGATTCAAGAATGAAAAACGGTCTCGGGCGGGATGGACCTCTCCCAGATGGTGGTGATTGATCGGCATGTTGGCTTGACCTTCACCCAGATGGTGACGATTAATCGGCATGTCGGTTTGCCCCTCTCCTGAAGGAGATGGCATGGGGTTGAGTCCTATCTTGTCCGCTGGCGGGGATGTTGTTGGGTTGAAGGAAAACGGTCTCGGGAGGGGTGGGGCGAAGTTATAAG
Source organism: Candidatus Falkowiibacteriota bacterium (assembly GCA_009885285.1). Taxonomy (GTDB): domain Bacteria; phylum Patescibacteriota; class Patescibacteriia; order Patescibacteriales; family UBA12465; genus UBA12465. The sequence continues at coordinate 1,089 of VFKX01000026.1, read as the reverse complement.
CGGACTCTGTCACGGATTCACGGACGGAAGCGGACGTTTGGCGGGAGGGATGAAAACGGTCTCGGGATGGAATGTCCACGAGACCGTTTTTGTGTTTGAGATGTAAAAGATAAAAACCTGCGGGGTATAATCGAAGTATGCAAAACGTAATCCCAGTTTCGGCAAAGCCGTTCTTTCAGGAATATATCTTCTCAAAACTTGATCCGCGTGAGCACGCGTCGCTGGTCATTGAGAGAATCCTGGCGTATGGCAACCGCGTCGAAGTCCGCTGGGTGTTTGATTTTTATGGGGTCAGTCAATTGCAGAAGTGGGTGAGTGAAAACGGTTTGAGACTCCTGCCCAAACGACGTTATCACTTGTGGTGCGTGGTTTTGGATCTCACGCCACAGACGACATCAATTAAGGTAATTCCAATTGTGAATGCTTGGGCAAATAGATAACAATAGCTCGACTCAATTTAATCAAGAATAAAAAATGGTCTCGGACGTAATGTCCATGAGACCGTTTTGTGTTTTAATTCAGGCTATAATCTGCAAAACTTGGAGATTATTATGACTACAACTCTTATAACCCCTAAAGGTGAAATTACCCTCCCTGCTGAAATCCGTGAGAAATATGGATTTGATGATTGGGGATTGCTGTCTGTAATTGATATGGGCGACGGGTCGATTTTGCTCAAGCCTTACGAGTCTGAATTGACGAAAACCGCTGAACAAATGCGAAAAAGGCTTGAAGAGGATGGAGTCACTTTGGACGATATATTGCAGACACTTGATGAAGTCCGCAAGGAGATGTTCAAAGAACGTTATGGCAATATAGGCTCACGTAATTCATAAATGGAAACGGACACGGGACGTAATGTCCACGAGACCGCTTATCATTTTTCAAGCGAAAGGCTATGCCAATAATACTGCTTCAGCAGAATCAAGCTGAGCGTAGATCGGGATAATGGCGGGAATGCCTGTGATTTCAAGCACATGTTGTACATCAGGGATTGGATTGATAATAGCCATTTTCCCACCGCGGCTGACGATTGATTTTGCGGTCAACATCAGAAGCCGAATGCCGATGGAGGCGAGGAAGTCCACT
>VFKX01000064.1 GCA_009885285.1 Candidatus Falkowiibacteriota bacterium | reverse complement strand
TTCCACAGAGTTCGTGTCAATTTTTTTATTTTGAAAAAAAAGTGGTTTAAAGAAAAGAGTATCTGGTAATTCAATACTTTGTCCAAAAATAAGATTTATTGAATTGAAATAAATAATTATACTAATAAAAATAGTTTTATATATGTTCATTGTCAAAGTTTGTTTCTTGCAGTCAGCTCGGAGTTTGCAGGATCTTCAAAGGGAATTATAAAAAATTTCTCCTGCAAAGGTATACTAAGCGTTGCCTCATAATCTTTTATATTCTGTAATTTAAATTGTCTCGTAAGTTTAATTAACCCCCAAATTTATGACCTCCAAATGCCATCGAAAGAATATAATAAAGTACACCTAAAATACACCAAATGATAAACGCTAAAATGGAAGTCAAGCAATAATTTAAGAATTTTTTGGAAATACTCGTGAATGTCTTGGTTTCAGCAAAATATAATGCGAAAGTAAAGTTAATAATTAAGAAACAGAATATAGTTAATTTCGTTATATGTTTTTGTGCTTCAATATATGTTAGTCCAGCATCCTGCAACCATGATGATAAGTTCGCGGAAAAATAGCCTACTATTGGAACAGTTAAAACGATACTAAAAATATAACCTAGTTTGTTTTTTGTCATTTATCGATAGATTTATTCAGGCAATAATTAAAGTTTGTAACGCAATCTTAACATGACGCCTAACGGATTGCAGCTAAATTTTAGTTTGGGCTTTGAAACCGTTTTCTGCCGAACTGTTTCCTAACAAAGCTAAATGTTTATTAGCCATTTGCAAAGCGAAAATTAACTAATTGTCTGCCGCTTTTGCAAATGCCGAAGCCGAATGCCCAAATTGAATTTAGGTGCGGTTATAACCAGTGGCGGCCACCCAGATGTTCACCACGTTGTCTACATAGATCTGTCCAATGTAATTAAAACACCTGTAATTTTTCTGCGTTTCGTTTGTCCTTTTTGTACTAACCCAAAACAAAACTCTTTACGGCCTTTTGACCACGACCTTTATTTATTGCATTTGTATTTGTTATTGCTGTGCGATGGCAAAAATTGCGTCTCAAGCGCAACTGTGCTATAGGCGTTAACACTATGGGGGAGGGAAAATGCAAACTGTTTTGACGCCAAATAAATTTATCTGCCTTAATGTTAACGCGGCAAAAGTGTTTGCATTTTGTGCTTCAGCCTAAACACAGTTCGATACACATAGCTTGACATTTGGTTAAGAAGATTATTAAGGAATAAAATCGAATTAAAAAGAAGCTCATTCCATGGAATTATTTTCCGTTAGTGATTGTATTTGCCTGTCCCTTGCAAAAGATTAGAATTGAAAGCACGATCCACTTTAGTGTACTGACATGAGTTTAGATTTAAACAGGCGATTAGGCTAATTCTTAATGAATCGGGTTTTGTAGAACTTATTTTCAACGCTGACCAACACCATATATATTCCTGAACTTAATTCTTTTATGTCTAAATAAGTTTTGTTATCACCTTTAGAGCAAGTAAAAATTTTTGATAAAACAATATTTCCCTTATTGTCGTAAATATTTACAACTTCTTCAGTTGATGAGCCGCAATCCATATAAATCATGATCTCATTGTCGGCAGGATTAGGGGCAATAGTTAGTTTATTCTCATTCGTATTTATATTTTCTACAGAAACTATATTTGAATACTTGAAATTTCCATCAAAATCAACCTGTTTCAATCTATAATAAGCTATTCCGTTGATGGGATTATTGTCTGGGAAAGAGTAATTCTTAAGTATCCCGCTATTTCCTGCACCATTAACTTGCCCGATCGCATAAAAGTCAATTGCATTTGCACTACGTTCGATGCTGAAATATTTATTATTGGTTTCGGTTGCCGTTTTCCATTTTATAACATTCGTATTTCCGTTATTTTCTGCATCGAATGAAATCAATTCAATAGGAAGTACACATGAGACAAGAGTACATACCAATGGAGTACTAGGTGTTTCGCCAGCCATTTGAACCGCCGTCCAGGTATTATCGCAATTGCGCCTGAAGCCGCCATCGGCTCCCCATGCTCCGGGAGTGGTCCCAACATTTATATGTGAAGATGTTGGCGGGATTGTAATGCTTTTGGCGCCACATCCCGATATCGCTCCGATGTTTTCAGTATTGTTAGTAGTGACACCAGCTCCGCCATCAGCATATACTCCATAAATGAAGGCTCCGGTATTATCAAAAAGAGACAGATCTTCACCGCCATCGGCCACTACACCAATATAATTTCCGACGTTGGTTGTGTAAAAGGAATTAGTAACCACGTTCCATACAGATGTAGCATTGCTATGCCAATTAAAGTTTAATGTTAGTCCCGGCCAGTCACAAGTGGTTACTCCGCCCGTACAATTGGTTCCGTACCCACCCAATACATATACCCCGCCAGCCGGTATGGAAGAACCATTAGGTATGGTGATACAATCACCCCGTCTACCACTGCTATTATCTGTAATACACAATACATAACAGCTAATGTCAACTGCACAATTACATTTGTTGTAAAGTTCTATGAATTCACCTGTTGCATCTGCATCTCCATTATTCCCGTTTTTTGGGTCGACAACGTACTCATTGATAACGATACAACTTGATTGTGCACTTAAAAAAAACGGAAGGAGTAAAATAAAGGTAATAATATTAAACCGAGTCATTATATTGATTTTTAGAACTTAATTACAGGATTGCGGTTTTGGTAATTAAACCTCTAGGTTATCACAATCTTGCTTGATGCAAAATTATAGAATAGAAGTTAGTTTAAGGTAAAGTTGAGATTAATAAATAGTGAAATCTGGTCTTATATAAACTAGAGATGTAAAGTTTGTGTTAGGGTGTAATTGAATAGTGTGCGTGAGATCGTGGGATAGCTGTTCTACCGGCTTTCCAAGCCGAGAGCGTCGAAGAGCAATAACAATACAACCTTGTCTGACCGCACTAAACTACCTATGAAAAACTAATGCTTGCCTCTTAAAGGCCG
>VFKX01000017.1 GCA_009885285.1 Candidatus Falkowiibacteriota bacterium | reverse complement strand
TTTATTGGCAGAGAAATGGGGCAAGATAAAAACTGGTTTATCGGAACGCAACCAGGAAGCCTTTTGGATTGAGGAAATGAAAAGAGTGTATAATAAATATAGGAAAATTTAATTTAAAGGTGCGTTCATTTTCTATTTATTATTAGCCACCCAAATCCTAAAGCAGTCCCTCCAGGCGAGCAAGTGAAAAAAAGACGCCTAATGGCGTCTTTTTTGATACGCGCGAGGGGATAGGGATGAGAACTGGTTGGAAGCGAGACGTGAATTGAGGCTTGAGCCGAAACGAGCGGACGAGCATCGAACAATATGCCGGGGGCATATTGGACGCCAACCCTGGACAAGCGATCCGCCAGTGGGCGGAGAGCGCGAGAAATCCCTATCCCCGAGCCCGCATTAGTAAAACAAAAACAACCACAAAAGTGGTTGTTTTTGTTTATGCGGGCTCGGGGAAGCGAAGCACTTGAGTGCTTCGCATTAGGGATTCGAAAGCCGGAGCGATGTCCGCCTACTGGCGGACCGCGAGGCCGGGTCGGGGCGCTTAGTGAGTGATGTTCGCGATTTTAGCGAACGAGCGAGACTTAGCGACCGTGACCAATCCATATCCCCGAGCACACAAAGAAATAGACTAAAATTAGTCTATTTTTTGTAATAAGCTTGACAAAAGTAGTATATTTTGATATAGTATTATTACAATTATAGTTAGTAACTTTCTTTAAAAAACATAAACCATGTCCACGATTATATCAATTTTATTGCTTCTAGCTGTTATCAGCTCAATCGGATTTTCTCTATACAAACTAGGGGAAGTAAAAATGCCAAAATGGGCTAAGTTTAAATCAACAACGCCCTGGGGAATAAAGTTCTTTGATAAAAATAGTTGGCTAAAAATATTACTAATCATATTCAGCCAATTAATTATTATCGCGATTGTATTCTTCGCCCAAATCCTAAAAGAAGCCTATAAGACAGTGGCTAAAAAACTGCTTCCCAAAGGAATCAAAGTTTAGGACTAAGTCCCACACGTAAACAGACGATAAAAAAGTCTATTTCGTGTGGGACTTTTTTTATTTGTTTAAAACCGTTCCAATCTTATCCTATTCTCCGAGTAAAACACGAAAACAGGTTTTACAAGCCTGTTCTTGTTAACTATTAGTTATATTATAATTTTCAATGATGTGTGCTTGTTTTGACTCTAAAGTTTGACAAATTATTATATTTATGATATAAATATTTTAGGTTAAATTGATTGTCGAACATTAAAAAATTATAAGAAATGAAAGAAAGTATTAAGGATCTAATTCAGGTTAATCCAAGCGGATTATTAGAAATTCAGCCATCGCTGACTATCCCTGAGTATCGCGAAAATTCTGGTTTTAATCTGGAAAATGTCTTCACTATTTATAAATCAAGGATGGTTAATTATAAGGGCGTGGACTGGTTCGCATTTTCTGGAAAGTCATTGGAAAACCTATTTGAAGTTCGCGAAGAATCTTCGGGCGATTTATTAGTCGTTTTCATTGTTGAAACCTTAAAGAGCGACCAAATAAATTGCTGCTTAATTTTAAGTGACGCAGCTTACGAGGAAATTTTGCATGATAAATCGTGTCAGGTTTTACAGGTACATCAAATGTACACGCAATTCTTCAGGGACCATATTGCCTTAAATATGAGTGTAGCTACTTAAATCAGAATAAATTAGCTAAAGTTAATCCCACTAAATTAAACGGTGGGATTTTTTATTTGCTCAAATTATAGTATTAATATACTGGCTAATTTAATTATTTTATTTAAAAATATTTTCTATTTTTTGGGGACAAGATTAATCCCTTAATTCATATTTATTCTTAGCTACGCTATTTCTAACTTCATCCACGACTCGGAGCAAGTAATGCAAAAAATGAGCAGAAATACACGTTTTTGCTATATAATATTAATTCGAACATCTTTGCTATATTTTTGCTATTTTAGCAAACACCTTAATTCCATTGGTTAAAAATGTTCGAATCCGTATCCCTCTTTTTGGTTTGTTTTTTAAATATTTTTATGGTATCTTAAAATAATCATGAAAATACTAATTAAAATTAGACATATACTAGTAGCGACTTCAGTGCTGTCTTTTTTGTTTTTATTTTTTTCGTGGAATTTATGTATACCCTTTGAGTGTTCTATGGATTCATTTATCTGTGATAGTGAAAATTGTATTGGAGAATCGTTTAGCCAACATATTAAGGAAAGATTGGTATTATCAAATACTACACCCAAGGCTCAATTGCCAATACTAATGGTTATATTATTTGCTCTTTTTACCATATTTAAAAATGACATAAAACTTGAATATTTTTCTATATTACAGCGACTTAAGTTTAATAGGAATAAATTTTCATACAAACTCTATAATATTTTTATAATATATTTTTCCAAGGGTATTTTGCATCCAAAAACGTTCTAATTTTCACCCAATGACCGTCATTTTTTTTATTTATGATGGTTTTTTATTACCTAAAATATAATTATTAGAATATGAATATAAAAAAAATATTAAAAGATAACTTGCTGAACGTCATTTTGGGCGGGCTGGTTATAATCAGCGGTACTTGGTTATTAATATCTTCATTAATAAATAATAACAACGGAGACGATGGCTTAATTAATAATACCACAAACAAAGTTGAGGATGTGAAAACCGCGTCTAATCCAGAACCGACGATAGATAATGTTGCTAAAAAATCAGATAAGCCAGTAGTTGAACTATTTGTTATGAGCCATTGTCCGTATGGTACTCAAATTGAAAAAGGTATTTTACCGGTAGCCAAGGCCTTGGGGGATAAGATAAATTTTCAAATCAAATTCACTGACTATGCTATGCACGGCGAGAAAGAATTAAGAGAACAGTTGAATCAATACTGTATTCAAAAAGAACAACCTAAAAAACTTTTTGCTTATTTAGATGCTTTCTTGAAAAGTGGTGATTCTGATGCAAGTATTAATGAATCTGGTATAGATAAGAATAAGCTTGTGGCCTGTGTTGCTAAAACTGATAAAGAGTTTAAAGTATTAGAAAATTTCAATAACAAAGTAGGCTTTAAGGGAAGTTACCCAGGCTTTGAAATCTTCAAAGCAGATAACGCTAAATATGGCGTTGCTGGCTCGCCGACACTTGTTATAAATGGTGTTCAGAGCGAAAGCGGTCGAGATTCTAAGAGTTTGTTAAAGTCTATTTGTTCCGCTTTTAATGATCAACCGAAAGAATGTTCTACTCAGTTATCAGGTGACGCCCCGGCTCCAGGGTTTGGTGCTGGCAATGCACCTTCTGGCGGTTCAGGAAGCGGTTGCGGTCAGTAATTAAATATTTTAATCGGGGGTAAATATAAAATTATCCCCGATTGATAATTAATAGAAATATATGAGAAAAAAACATAAATCAAAATATTTAGCTTTTGTATTAATCGGCATTGCCGCATTAATTGCGATTAATCTATATGTAAAAGCTAATCAGACACCAGGCAAATTGGATTTGCTCGCTAAATGTTTAAAAAATAGTGGAGCAAAACTATATGGCGCTTCCTGGTGTCCGCATTGCCAAAATCAAAAAGCTCTTTTTGAGAAATCAGCTAAATATTTACCCTATATAGAATGCGCTATGCCTAGCGGACAAGGTATTAACTTTATATGTAAAGATGCTAAAATTGAAAGTTACCCAACCTGGGTATTTGCTGACGGTAGTCGTGAAAGTGGGGAATTATCTTTAGAGAAATTATCCGAAAAAACTGGTTGTAAACTTACAGAGTAAAATAATTAAATTAATATGTTAAATTCAGAAATAGTAAGAGCTGATTTCAAAATATTTAATGAGTCAAGCAATAAAAAACTTCCTATTTATTTTGATAACGCTAGTATGAGTCTGAAGCCAGTGCAGGTAGTTGAGGTGATGAATGATTACTATTTTAATCATCCAACTGCCGCTGGTCGGAGTTCGTACAAATTAGCAACATTAACCGCGAGTAAAATTAAAGAAGTTAGACGTAGAGTGGCTAATTTTATTAATGCTAATAGTGAGTCGGAAATTATTTTTGTCAGAAATACTACAGAAGCAATTAATCTTTTAGCTCACTCAATGAAATTTGAGGCTGGTGATGTAATTTTGACTACCGATAAAGAACACAATTCCAATTTAGTTCCTTGGCAGATTTTGGTAGAAAAAAAAGGAGTTGAGCACAAAATAGTTAGGTCAAAAAACGATGGCACTTTTGATCTGGAAAGTTATAAAGAATTAGTTAAAGGAGTAAAACTGGTATCAATGGTGCATACTTCAAATTTAGACGGCACAACAATAACAGCTAAAGAAATTATAAAAATTGCTCATGATAACGGTGCTCTAGTTTTACTCGACGCCGCACAAAGCGCGCCTCATCAAAAGATTGATGTTAGAGATTTGGATGTAGATTTTTTAGCTTTTTCGGGCCACAAAATGCTAGGGCCGACTGGCACTGGCGTTTTGTACGGTAAATCTAATTTATTAGAAAAATTAGAGCCCTTTATGGTTGGTGGTGGTTCTGTCGAATATTCTACTTATACGGAGTATAAAATGCTACCGGCACCAGAAAAATTTGAGGCTGGTTTGCAAGATTATGCTGGCATTATTGGTTTAGGCGAAGCGATAAAATATTTAGAAACTTTAGGATTTGACAACATTAAAGAACAGGAACTTAAACTTAATCGGTATATAACTGATGAGTTAAATAAAATAAAAGAAATTAGAATAATTGGCCCAGCTGACCCATCCTTAAGAGCTGGAATAATTTCTTTTTATGTTGATGGTGTGGATATGCATCAATTCGCTTTATTGCTCGACGAAATGTCTGGTGTTATGATTAGATCAGGGCAACATTGTGTCCATTCTTGGTTTAATGATAAAAAAATTAAAAACTCCGCCAGGATATCTTTGTATTTTTATAATACAATGGAAGAGGCGGAAATATTAGTAAGTAGTTTAATAAAAATAATGAAGATTATATAGAAAAATATGCTTTGTATTATAGCTTTAATAGTGTTCTCGGTACTTGGTATTTTTAGTGCTACTCATAGAGCTTTGGCTAAGGAGGCACTAGATTGCGTATTTAGACGAATAACCCTGAGACCTTGTAATACAGGGTTTAAGGAAAAGATAAAAAATAAAATTATTGTTAAGTTAATGAGCCGTTCAGTTTTTGTGGCCCGTTTGTTTAATAAACATTTTGAGATTTTTTCTTGGATATTTTTTATCTTGATGATTGGCAGCACTTTTTGGGTGGTAAAAGGAGGGTATAATTTTTATTTGTATGGGAGTTGTAATGGTTTAAACCAAAGTGGTTTTTGTGCCTTTGATCCAAAAGGTGAAAATAATAAAGTGACCGACATTAGTCAGCAGTGCGGAGCTGTCGAGAAAAAGGAAGAGAATGTTACTTTAAAAAATATTGATTTATCAACTTTCCCGACTAAAAATATCGGCTCAAAGGATACTGTATTTTTAATCGGCTGTTATGAGTGTGATTATACTAGAAAAGCTTATTCTGACATTCAAAATTTAGTTAAAGATAAAAAGACTAATTATATTTTCGCTCATTATCCCGCTAAGGAAGATACTAATTATTTATCAGAGGTTGGTTATTGTGTTTACAAGGAATACGGAGAAAGATTCTGGGCCTTTAACGATTATTTATTTACAGTTGATAAGGTCGAAATTTATCAGCCAGAATACATTGCGGCGATATTGAAAAATTTTGATTTTGACGGGAAAAAAATAAATGACTGCATCGATAATACAGAAACTAAAAAAATTGTAAGCGATCAGGTTAATCAGTTACGAAAAACGCATCTATACGGAACACCGACAGTTTTTATCAATGGCAAAGCGTTGGTCGGCCCGAAGCCCCTCAGAGTCTATAAAAGCATGCTTAATAAATTTATTATATTTTAATTATGTCGAAAGAATGTTGTGACGCAAAATTTTTTACCCCGTTATTCCTGTCGGTGAAACAATATCAATAATCGGTATATTGGTATTAGTTGCTAACGCTGTAAGTTTTTGGGCACTCGTTCGTTACAAGGATAATGATTTAAATGTAAAATCTGCTTGGATTTGCTCTCGAAATGATATTGTGGCAAATTTGGGTGTAATTATGGCGGGATTATTAGTTATCCGCTTTAACTCTGTATGGCTAGATGTAGCCGTAGACCTAGCTATTTCTTTTATGGTTATTTATTCATCAGCACAAATAGTCAAAGAATCATTGAGCTTTAATTTTCGCCATAATTAGCCATCAAGGTTCGAAAGTAGTCTCCCCAGGCGAGCAAAATTTTTTAAGAAAAAATTGCCTAAAATAAGGCGATTTTTTTTGTTCAAAAGATGTGGGGATAAACAGAAATACGAACTTACTAGTTTGACATAGTAGTTTTTTTGTTTTTTACTTGTTTTTATGCCATAATGAATTCAAAGAGTGAATATCTCTAACTAATAACATACAATAATATGAAGAATGTTAAAAATAGTACTTTGTTTATGGCGTTTTTAGTGTTGGCTTTCACTTTTTTTTCTTCAGCTACTTTTGTTAGGGCAGAAAATGTGGATCAAACTAATACTAATGATAGTCAAACCAATGTAAATGATAACCAAGCCAATATCAACGCTAATCAGGCGAAAATAAATGCAAATCAAGCCAAAGTAAACAAAGATCAAGCTGACGTGAATAAGAAACAAGAGAAAGGTAATAAACTTAATGGCGAAGAACACCGAAGTAATGTGGCAGCATTCGTGCAAAATCTTTTAAATGTAGCGACTGGAGAACAAGGAGGAATAGGCGAAAAAGTTAGGGTAATTGCCAATGCACAAAACGACAGCAAAGATAATGTAGCGAATGCGATTGACGCAATTAACAACAGAAGCGGGCTAAAAACATTTTTTATTGGGACTGATTATAAAAATGTTGGTCAATTACGAAGTGAAATGGTAAAAACTGGCAATCAAATTGACCAGTTGACTGCTTTAATAGATCAAACAACAAACACAGAAGATCAAGCAACTATTCAGACACAAATTCAAACCTTAGAACAGGGACGGCAGAAAATTAATGATTTTCTAAAAGAAAATGAAAGCAAATTTAGTCTTTTCGGATGGTTTGTGAAGTTGTTTGATAAGTAAAGTTAAGCTGTCTTGAGGTTTAAATTATGTCATAATAAACAATATGAAATTATTTAAAAAGATACTAAATATATTCTTCGTTAGTTTGGGTGTGATATTTTTTATTATGATTTTAGTCGCAACATTTTTTTGGTTTACAAGTCCACTAGGGAAAGGTAATTCGCTCAGCACTGTAATAACGAATTTTGTTGGTAAAAATAAAGTTAAAGTTGATAATGTGGATAAAAACCCACTTTTGACAGGGGAACAAGAAGCGCAACTAGAGACTCTTGGAATAGATCCCAGTACTTTGCCAACGGAAATAACAGCAGAAATGAAGGCTTGTTTTGTCGTAAAATTAGGGCAGACCAGGACAAATGAGATTACTGGTGGGAGCGCACCAACCGCGATCGATTTTTTTAAAGCTCGTTCTTGTATAAAGTAGTCAAATTTTAGTTATAGCCGTTCCAACTATATCCCAAACTCCGAGCAAAACAAAAAACAGGCTTTTAAGGCCTTTTTTTGTTTTAATGTTAGACGTATTTGAAGTTTTAAGGCGGTTCGAAATTTTTACCGATATTTAAGATATTTTATAGAAAACTATTAATTTCATTGATTTATATTGGTTCAAATCAGATTTCTGTTTTAAATATTTTAAACATAAGATATAATACATATTATTAGTAAAAATTATTTTATGCCAACAAAAAATTGTGAAAGCTGTTTTATGCCGCTTGCTAAAGACCCTAAAAAAAGCGGTTCGGATAAATATTGTAGTTATTGTTTTAGTAATGGGAAGCTATGTTATGAGGGGGATGATTTAAAATTCTTTCAGAAAAAAAGTTACGAGGGGATGATTAATCATGGAATGAATAAATATTCTGCTAAATTTTTTTCATGGATGATCCGCTTTGCCCCTAGATGGAAAAATAAATAATAATTATATGTTTAACAAGAATGAAGGGGTTATAGATAGATTGATAAGAGTAATATTTGCCGAAGTATTTTTTCTGCTTGCCTGGTTTTGGTTTGGCGGCGCCGTGCAGATAGTGTTTTATATCTTAGGTTTTGTGATGCTTGTGACGGCTATCACGGGATTTTGTGGCTTGTATAAAATTTTTGGAATCAATACTAATAAAATTATTAAAAAAATATCAAAGGTAGTGTTTGCTGTTTTCACTATAATTTTTTTAATAATTGCCGTCGCCGGTAGTTATTATAGTAATTTTTTTACGAGAAAACTATTCCTAGAAGACTTTAATGTAATGAATAATTACTATAAACAAACGCTGTTTAACACTGGACAAGAAAAAAGACCGGAATCAATTGCTAATTATGATAAGTTAGTCTCCGAATATGCAAGTTTTTCTAAGAAGTATTCTAATTATCATCCTCGAATTATCGCTAATGACAGGAATTTTAATTCAGATTTAACTAAAGTATCTGTCCTGATCTTAAATTTAAAGGACAAGGTTTATACAGGTGATTTAAAAGAAGCGCATACTAACTTCGAAGACGTTCGTCCGATTTTTCAAGATATGTTAAAGCGTAACGGGTTTTCAATGCTGGCGGTATATCTAGTCGATTTTCATGATTCTATGGAGGAGGTTATCGCTGAGGCAGATAAGAAAAATTCAGCTGGAGTTATTGAAACCTATGTTGATGCTAACGATAAGCTTGTAACTGTTGAAGAAGCGGCTAATGATGACGAAATTAAGGCAATAAGAAATAACCTTGAAACACTGTTAAATTTAGCTAAGTCAGGAGATGCGGAAATTTTATCGGCTAAGGCTGCCGAACTGAAAAGCAGCTTTGTTAAGGTTTACTTAAAGAGAGGATAGATGTTTTCAAGATCAGTTCTAAGCACATCAAAGGAGCTGTCTGGTCGGCGTCCGCCAGCTGGCGGAGAGGCGTAAATCCCTATCGCCGATTCAAATAGACAAAATAGCACTTCCCGTGCTATTTTTGTTATATATACATATTACCTAATAATATGACTCTTGAAGTTAAAATGGACCTGGATAATATAAATAATGGCGTTCATTATAGTGAGCTGGGCTGACAGACACTAACTAATCAATTAATCTTAGTCGCATGAAAAAAATCATTGGCATCATCATCGTCGCGCTCTTAATTTTGGCGGGTGGAGCTTTCTTTTTTCTAAGCAATAAGCAGATAACTAAAGCGCCATTAGATAATCAGGTGGTTTTAGAAAAGACTTTAAGCATTTCGAGACAATATGTTTCTTTACGCTATCAAACCGATAATATTTTATTAAATGCTAAAAACTATCCAGATTATAAAACCTGGAATGATGGCATGGCTAGTATTATTGAAGCTTGGATATCTCTAGAAAAAGATGCGGCAGCTTTAGAGGGCTTGGCTCTGGAAATGTCAGATCAAAAAAAAGGTTTTAGTTTAATCTCTCCCGTCTTAGCGTATGATAAGCAAGAGATTTCTAATATTTTTGATAATGCTCCGGCTGGCAAAAAGATTGCCACGCTCGCTAAACACTTAGGTGTTGATGCTAAAAAAGCTTATAAAATTCTGCAACAAGATCAAGCGCAGGTTGAGTCCGACGCTTGGACTGAGGCGGGCGATACTTTTCAGAAGTTAGAAACATCCGCCACGGTTATTAAGGATGGCTGTAAAGTGGCCGGATTTGTCGGCAGTATTGCTCTGACCGGCGGAAGTTCAGCTTTAGCGGCCGGCTCCACTTTGGCTAAGGCGGCCGTTGTGGTTAGTGGCGCCGATTTGACTTTAGAGGTTAGCGATGATGCGGCTAAAATCGCTTTGGGAAATAATAATAAAGTTTCGGCTCTAATAAATGACGTGCGTAAAGTAACGGAGCCAATTGCTACAATCTTAACTATTTCTGAAATTCCGAACAATCTATCAAAGAATCTTGATAAATTTAATACCGCCCTGATTGTCTTGGACCAGTTTCGCGGGGCGGCGCAAGAGGGAAAAATAATCGGAATTGAACTCCCGGTTTATACTAAAGAAAAGGTAAATGAACCGGTTAAAGTTTCTGTCCTGCAAAAAGACGAATTAGAAAAATGGTTACAAGATAATAATATTAAATCGGATTTAGATACTAAAGCTGAAATTGAAGAAGTTTTAGAAATAGTTAAGGAACAATATGCTGCTGAATTAAAAAAAACAGAAATTGAAATTGAGCAAGCTAAAGAAGATTCCGAAGCAAAAGTAGAGGTAGAGGCCAAAAAGGACGAAGCAGTCGTAGAAGAGGTCGCTATTGCTGATAACTCGGGGATTCTCTCAATTGTTAGTCCGAAGGAAAAAAGCTTTACTCCGAAGAGCGGACTTTCTTTCGCAGTTGCCGTTAATAATCCAGAAAATTTGCTGGTTGGCGGTCGTAATCTTCCGGTTTGGTGTCGTTGGACTTTTTTTCTTGATGGTAAGCCATATGCTGAAAAAATTAATCCCTCCATTATTCATACCGGAACAGTTAATGTTTGTGAATACAGTACGCTTTTGGTTAAGCAAACCGGGAAGTTGCGGGTTGAATTCAATCTTGAAAAAGGGACAGCCTCTAAATATTCTGATGAGAAGAATATTCAAACCATTGATCGGGTTCAACGAGAATATATTGTTAAGTAAATAAATGTAAAATTAAAAAGCCACGCTGGCGAACCGTACTCCGTTTAGCAGACACGAGCAAAAAAGACTATCCGAAAATAGTCTTTTTGCGAAAGGAGATGGGGTTATAAGCTCAAGTAATTGATTTTATTATCGGCGCAGCATTTTAACAATCCAGAGAAGAATAACCGCTCCTAGCAAGGCAACGAGAAAGCTATACAGATTAAAACTACCTACTCCGCTTTTTCCCAGCATACTCATAACCCAGCCACCGATGGTTGCCCCGACAATACCAACGATAATATTAAGGATAATACCTTGCTGCGCATCAGTTTTCATGATCATTGAGGCGATCCAGCCGACTAAGCCACCGAAAATAATCCACAGAATAATTCCCATATGTTTTAAATTTAATTATATTAGTTAATACTATTTTACTGATTATTCCTCTTTATCAAGTTTTGCGGCCGCTTCTGGTGTGGCGACTGATTTACTCATAAATAATATTTTAACAATCCCCCAGGCAATCAGTCCATAAACTAACATGCCTAAAATAGTCGTCCATTCAAATATATTGCCTTCAATTTTGGTGACGCGAAAAACATTTAAGAAGGGCATTGCAAAAGGAAGACTAACTTTGTAAATAAAGTTGCTGAAACCCGCCGTTGGATTGGCGGCCAATAATTTTAAAACAAAACGAAACGCTAATATTATTTCAAGAAGCCCTAAAATATACCAGACAATCTGTGTTCCACGGTATAATGGTTTTGTAGTTTGCGAGATAGTTGAGTCCATATTTTTAGATAATTATTAATATTTAAATATTTAACTAAATACGAGATTTCGACCACTGTCGCGTATTTAAAGAATCAGGGATGCCTTCTAAATTCTTATTTTAATTCTTTCTATAGTACTTCTCGATGATCACTGATGTTATCATTATACTTTGATTCTGATATTAAAGCTAACATTTGAATAGTCAGAAGAAAGCCGTTAATATGGTCGATACTTGGGGCAGGAACTATAATTTTGGCATTATTGAAAATACCCACGATAATACTATGCTTTACATAACCAATTGAGAAAGTAGCAAAAATGCCACAAACGTGGTATTTTTGCTGTAGGTGGGTATATTCATTATCCAGGCAGTCAGTTGGATTAATGATTTGTTTTAAATACATGAAAAACTTTAATCAAATGTACAAAAAATATTTGGCAGTGCTACTCAGTCTTGTTTTTATGCTCGTTTTATCGGGCTGTAACAATGTGCCTGATCAGGTCTTTAATACCCGCAGCGAAGCTGAGAATTATGCCAGCGCTAATCCTGATATGCGCAGTAAAACATTCTTTATTCAGCCTGATGGTTCCAAAATATCACTTTCAAGTTGGACCTCGCAGCAGTGGCAAGCAGACCGTAAGGCTGAAGTGGCTGCCAATCAAGCGAAGTTGGATAAATTGCAGGGGACAACAAAAGAAACCCCGGCCGAGACATCATTGTACGATGATCAAGGAAATCAAACAGTGATAGAACTTTTTCAAAATAGCAATCCTTTGATGGTGTTAAATAACGGTGCTCTGACAATGGTAACTTTTGACAAGCCAGTCCATATTACAGAACTAACGACTTATCATTGGAATGATGGTCAGGGAAAATCTCCGGTCGGAACAATGGAAATCATTGATCAGACTGGTAAGTCTTTGGGCTTGTGGTCAGGTAAGGGAAGCGACGGACAGGGCAGAGTGGTTAATGCAAACTGGATTTTTTCTCCTAACATTTCTTTGCCAGCCGGTAGTTATACGATAAAAGATTCTGATCCGGCTACCTGGGCTCAGAATGCCGGCACCAATGGTGCGGGCATGTGTTGGGTAAGAGGATATTTTGAATAGTAAATTTAAGCAATTAAAATAAAAAATATTTTATGAACTCAAGTAATTGGTATTTACAATTGATTAAACCATCTTGGGCGCCACCCTCATGGTTATTTGGCCCTGTCTGGTCATTCTTGTACGTTATTATAATAATTTCATTTGGCAAGGTGGCGTTAATGTTCTTTGCCAAGAAGATATCCTTTCTAGTTTTTTTGCCGTTTATTCTTAATATTATTTTCAATTTGTCTTTTACTTACTTGCAGTTTGGTCTGAGAAGCAATACCTTGGCAGCTATAGACATCTTACTTATATTAGCAACTTTGATTTGGGCAATTATTGTTATTTATCCTCACTCGCCTTGGGTGTCCTATGCTCAAATCCCGTATTTGCTTTGGGTTAGTTTTGCGACTGTACTGCAATTAACTATCACATACTTAAATAAGTAATAACTAATAGCCTAAAAATATGCTTATATTGCTAAATTGGTTGGTGTCGGCAGTCTCGATAATAATTGCTGGCTATTTAATTCCCGGGGTTAAAGTGGCGGGAATCTGGAGCGCTTTAGTCTTGGCGCTAGTTCTTGGTCTTTTAAATATTTCCATTAAGCCATTGCTCGTGCTGTTAACCTTGCCGATCAATATCTTAACCTTGGGTCTTTTTACTTTCGTTATCAATGCTTTGATAATAATGTTGGCTTCCAGTATTGTTAAAGGCTTTGAAGTGGGTGGATTCATTAACGCCTTGTTATTTAGCATAGTTTTAACAGTCATTCAGGCCTTATTTGAAATGTTGACTAAGAAATAGATAATAACGTCTAAGTCGTGATTAATTATAAGAACAATTGATCTCAAAAATATAACTTTATGCAAATCTTCAATAAGCTAGTCAGGGATCGCATTCCAGAAATCATTAGAAAAGATAATAAGGAGCCAAAAATAAGAATTCTGGATAATGGGGAATATAAATTAGAGCTTCTTAAAAAGTTGGTTGAGGAGTCAAGGGAAGTGTTAGAAGCTAAAGACGACACGAAAGATGTCATGAAAGAAATTGGCGATTTGCTCGAAGTGATTGATGCCACAATCATAGCTTTCGGATTGAATTATCAAGATGTTATCGCTTTGAAGGACGTCAGAAGAGAGGAACGGGGTGGTTTCGTTAAACAAATATTCTTGGAGAGCGCGGAGTGATGGTAAACTTGCCTTCAGTAATATAATTTCGCTCTCAAAAAAATAAGCCCTCAATTGTTTGAGGGCTTTTGCTTTCTTCGTATGTTTCTAATTATCCAATTCCGGCAAACCTAAATCTAGCTTTAATTTGCGGTTATATTCCCGGCAACCATCAGCTGCGGTCTTGACGGTCATTAAATGGCGCTTAGTCGAAAGATTATAGCTGATTTTAAGTGATACGAGCGAGGTCGCGTATGACCCGGCAATCAGCCAGTCTTCCTTGGACCTATTCACCCGCCATTTTGAATCAATGCCTCTGAAGCAGGGAAATATAGATTCATAGGTGAATAAACGGTCAACTAATAATACTGTTCCAGTGAAGGCAGTTGTGTATCCGACAATTTTGGCAATCGTACTGTTCTTTTTATTCTTCTGCAGTTTTAAGGAAATCTGTTCTTGTAGCGGTTGGTTGCCGATTAGACCAGCAAATTCCAGCTCGCTGATTTCCTTTTTTTCTTCTTTACCCTGGAAGATGCCCCATTGGGTTATTTTTTGAGTTGTCTGAATATCCCGGATAACGCCAGATGGCCAATTATAATAGCGATAGGGCTGACCGTAATGGAAACGATAATTAAGATAAGGATAATTATAGTGTCCGTAGTAGCCATAAAAATTATAGTAGCTATCAGTTGTCATCACTTCTTTTTCCGTGAGAATAATGTAGAGCTTTCGACTGTTAAAAGAATCAATTTCTGGAGTCATTGTCTTTAATAAGGCCTCAATTGCTTCGTCTTTCTTGATGAGGATTCTGGTCGTGTCATCGGCAGCTACGCCTACTACTTCATGATAGACGATGCCCGCTTGGTATTTGATTAGCAGTAAATGACTGCCGG
>VFKX01000060.1 GCA_009885285.1 Candidatus Falkowiibacteriota bacterium | reverse complement strand
GAGCGATGATTAATGCTTTTTCATATGGTGCTCCGCCTCATGGCGGCAATGCCCCGGGGGTTGATCGCTTACTGATGGTTTTAAATGATTGGGACTCAATTCGTGACATCTATGCTTTCCCGAAGGATGCTCAGGGCCGCGACTTGATGACTAATTCTCCGGCTGAAGTCGACGTAGCCCTAATTGATGAATTAAATATCACTCTTAAGCCGATAAAAAAATAATCTCTAATCCTATGTCCTACACTCTCATTAAATCATTATATAAAGACACGGCCGCTCATTTGAATAAAACGATGACTGTCGCCGGCTGGGTGCGGACCGCCCGATCTTCTAAGGAATTCGGTTTCATTGAATTAAATGACGGATCATTTTTCAAGAGCTTGCAGATTGTTTTTGACAGCGCTTTGCCGAATTTTTCTGAAGTAGAAAATATCAGCGTCGGTTCATCTTTAGAAATCGAGGGCGAGCTTATCGAATCTCCGGCAGCCGGCCAAGCTTTCGAGTTGAAGGCTAAAAATATTACCATCATCAATCGCGCCCCGGAAGACTTTCCCCTGCAGAAGAAGAAACATAGTTTTGAATTCTTACGCGAGATTGCTCATCTGCGCGGCCGCAGCAATACCTTCTCGGCTGTTTTTCGTCTGCGCTCAACTTTGAGCTATGCGATTCATAAATTCTTCCAGGAAGAAGGTTTTAATTATATCCATACCCCGATTATTTCTACGAGCGATGCTGAGGGAGCTGGCGAGATGTTTCAAGTGACAACTCTTGATTTGAAAAATCCGGCTAAGAACGATAAAGGTGAAATTGATTACAGTGAAGATTTTTTCGGCAAGAAAGCCGGACTAACTGTTAGCGGACAATTGAATGCCGAAGCTTTAGTGATGGGGTTAAACAAGGTTTATACTTTTGGGCCGACCTTCCGGGCAGAGAACTCTAATACAACTCGTCATGCTTCAGAATTCTGGATGATGGAGCCGGAAATGGCTTTTGCTGACATTCAGGATGACATGGCCTTAGCTGAAAGAATGTTGAAATACTTGATTACCTATGTGTTGAAAGAATTGCCGGAGGAGATGGAATTTTTTAATAAATTTATTGACCCTACTTTAATGGAGCGCTTGCAGAATATCGTGGGCTCTGATTTCGGCCGAATTACCTATACCGAGGCTATTGAAATTTTAGAGAAGTCAGGAGAAAAGTTTACTTATCCGGTGAAATGGGGAATTGATCTGCAGACAGAACACGAGCGTTATCTGACTGACAAAGTTTATCAGAAGCCGGTCTTCGTCATTGATTATCCGAAAGAAATCAAAGCCTTTTATATGCGCTTGAATGAGGATAATAAAACGGTAGCGGCCATGGATCTATTGGTTCCGGGAATCGGTGAGATTATTGGCGGCAGTCAAAGAGAGGAGCGTTATGACAACCTGGTTGCCCGGATGAAGGAGCTTGGCCTCGATATTAAGGACTATGGCTGGTATCTCGATTTACGCCGCTTCGGCTCCGTTAAGCACGCCGGCTTCGGTCTCGGTTTTGAGCGCGCGATAATGTACTTGTCCGGCATGGCTAATATCCGCGATGTCATCCCGTTCCCGCGTACGCCGAAGAATGCTGAATTCTAGGTTATGTCTATGTTCGGTATTTATTCTGGTTCTATAATAACTATGTTTATAATTTTACTCCTTCTCGCGCTAGTCATCATTCCGATTGTCATAGCCCAACGGGAAGGATATAACAACAATATGAATAACAAGCACAACGCCAAGTACGCTTTTTATTACCTCCTCTCGCTCGTCGCGCTGATCTTTACCGCTCTGTCGTTCGGTATGATTCTGTTCAGTATTATCGACAAGCTCATCCCTGATGTCTTAAACAGCTATAGTAACGTCGACAATCAATTGAAGTTCGCGATTTCCGCTCTCTTTATTGCCGCTCCGATTTTCTATTTCATTTCTACTCTGATTCACAAGGGTCTGCATAAAGGCGAATTAGAAAAAGATTCAGCTATCCGCCGCTGGCTGACTTATTTTATCGTGCTGATTTCTTCCATGATTATTCTGGGAGTATTTATTGGCGTCATCAATAATTTCCTGTCCGGTGAATTGACCGGCCGCTTCATCTTGAAAGCCGTCACTATGCTCTTTATTTCCGGTATTACTTTCTCTTTCTATTTCTATGACATCAAGCGCGAACAGCCAGAGAAGAAAGATAAGATAGTTAAGATCTTTTTCTTCGCGACTGCCGCTCTAGTCCTGGCTGCTTTTATAGCCGCTTGGTTCTTTGTGGAGTCCCCGAAGACGGCCCGCAATCGCCGTTTAGATTCTGCCTTAGTTCAGAATATTTATAGCATCGAGAATGCCATGAATAGCTATTATGATACCAATAAAAAATTGCCGGCCAGCCTTGATGAGCTTAAGGCTGATAAGCGTAATTACTTTAATGAGAATGTCTTGATGGATCCAGAAACAAAGGCGCCAATTATATATAATAAGCTGAGTGATAAGGAATTTGAATTATGCGCGACCTTCCGGACAGATTCCATTGCGGAAGCAGCGAAACAAGCGTCCTATATCGGCATGGATACTTATAGTAAGGAACATTTCGCGGGCTATCAATGCCTCCGCGGTAACCTTTATACAGCCAAAGCTATTGAAGCTGAAAAAGCGCCGGTGCTCATTGATTAATTATGATGGATTTTACCACTGAAAAATTTTCCGGACCTTTAGGCATCTTGTTGAGCCTGATTGAAAGCGAGGAGATGGATATTACGGAAATTGCCTTGGCGAAAATTGCCGATGAATATGTCGCTTATGTCCGGGCTAATAAGGGGATTGATCCGGAGGAGCTAGCGGATTTCCTGGTGATTGCCGCTAAGCTCTTGTTCATTAAATCTAAGGCGCTTTTACCATATCTATATACCGGCGAAGAGGAAGAGGAAATTAATGACTTGGAGAGGCAACTGAAGATGTATAAGGAATTTGTAGCTGCGGCCGTG
Organism: Candidatus Falkowiibacteriota bacterium; assembly: GCA_009885285.1. GTDB lineage: Bacteria > Patescibacteriota > Patescibacteriia > Patescibacteriales > UBA12465 > UBA12465. Next base: position 54,740 of record VFKX01000060.1, on the reverse strand, counting down.
AAGGTAAAAGAACTGGTTCTGACTAACCGCCGTTTATTCTTGCCACCTTTGACCAAGAATCGCCGTACCGGCTTTAACTTACCGGTCTTTTCACCACCGTCTAAGGTTAACTCCGCTTTACTTCATGATCGCTTCGCCGCTTTACTGGAAAATATTGAGAAGCAATTAGCGAAACAGCGCGAGGAGGTACTACCTGAAAAAACCTTGGAACCAAAGATAAATATAGACGATAAGATTGCTTCCATTCGAGAGATGCTCCTGAGCCGAATCAAGATTAATTTCTCAAAATTACTGGCTTCCGCGACTACGCGCACTGAAGTGATTGTCAGTTTCTTGGCCATTCTCGAGCTGGCGAAGCAGAAAGAATTATTCTTTGAGCAAGATGAGTTATTCAGTGAAATCCATATCAGCCAATTGCTTGATGAAGCGGTGGCAGATAATAAGCTATAAATATATGTCGTTAAAATCACAAGTTGAATCACTATTATTTGTTTCTTTGAAGCCCTTGTCTTTGAAGGACTTGGCTCTGGCTGTAAAAAATGAAGCCGAGCCGGTTGAAGGGGCTTTAACTGAACTGATGGCTGACTATGCCGCCGGTGACAGAGGTTTGGCTATTATCAAAAATAACGGCCAGTACCAGTTGACCACGGCCGCTGATAACGCCGCCCTTATCCAGGAGTTCCTGAAGGATGAAACCAGTGGGGAATTATCACAGCCGAGTCTTGAGGCCTTAACAATCATCGCTTATCGCGGACCGATTTCTAAAATTGAGCTCGAGCGGATTAGAGGCGTTAATTGCAGCCTGATTATTCGTAACTTGCTGATGCGCGGCCTGATTGATGAAAAGTTTGAGAAAGACCGGCAAGAGAATTATTATTCAGTCACTCATGACTTTGTCCGTTTTCTGGGACTCGGCAGTATTGAAGAGTTGCCGGAATTTGAGAAGTTAAATACCGCTGCCTCTCTTGACGAGGTCATGGCGGCGCCTGAGAAAAACTAATTACTAATTCATGTTTTGGACGATTATCACCAATTTAATAGCCATTATCTTTTTCAGTTTTCAGGGTGTGCCAGCGATAAGTACGGGGGCGGATAGTCTGGTTCTCAAAACTGGAGTTCCGGCAGTTAAGATTAGCGCGGAGAAAAGCGCGGTCTTAATGGCTGATGACCATTTTTTCTTGTTTACCGATAACGCCGACGAACCGCAGCCGATTGCTAGTATTACAAAACTCATGACCGCTCTGGTTTTTCTTGACTATAATCCGGGCTGGGAGACGACTTATATCATCACTGAGGCAGATAAGGTTGAGGGCGGACGTTTGAATCTCTTCTTGGGTGACGAAGTGAAGATTAAAGATATGTTCTATACCAGTCTAGTCGCCTCGGATAATGGAGCGACCTTAGCCCTGGTTCATGCGAGCGGTTTGAGCGAGTCGGAATTCATTTCAAAAATGAATGAGCGCGCGGCGGATTTGGGTTTGAAACAGACTTCTTTCCGCGATCCGGTGGGCTTAAGCGAGTATAACCTGTCGACCGCGCGAGAGGTTGCTCTGATGGCTCAAACAGCCTTTAAACGCGAGGAAATCAGAGATGCGACCACTAAGAGCGTCTACGAGTTTACAACCGTCAGCGGGCGTGATAAAAGGATGGAGTCGACTGATAACCTTTTGTCAGATTCAGGAGACCGAAAGTTGAGGGTGCTGGGAGGGAAGACGGGGTACACCGAGCGAGCCGGCTATTGCTTTGTCGGCCGTCTGCAGAATGAGGCGGGCAAGGAAGTGATTTCGGTTGTGCTTAATTGCCAGGATAAGAACGGCCGCTTTAAGGATACGAAGAGCTTGGCGAATTGGGTCTTTACAAATTATAGCTGGTCAAAATGAGGGGACTAATCGGCGAGTTGCGCCGCTATTATGCTTCAAGTCGCGCCATATTTTCCGGCCGCTGGCCTGCTCTTTACCGAGCCTGCGAGCGGCATAAGAATATCATAAAGTTTATTCTGGCTGGAGGGACGGCTACCGGGCTGAACCTAGCTCTTCTGTTTATTTTTCACGGTCTTCTGAAGCTGGAATTGCTGGTCGCGACGAGTGCCGCCTTCATTCTTTCATTCCTAGTTAGCTTCGCCCTCCAGAAATTTTGGACTTTTCGCGATAGCCGACAGGATAAGATGGTTGGCCAATTATTTGTCTATATGGGTAATGCCTGTATTGGTCTCGGTTTGAACGGTTATCTGATGCATATATTGGTTGAAAAGTTTTTGGTCTGGTATTTACTGGCGCAAATCATTGTCAGTCTGGTTATCGCCGTGTGGAATTTTTTGGTTTATAAATTTTTCGTTTTTAAGAAGAAATAACATGAAAATAACAGTCAATAAGAAACAGGTTCAAGGACCACCGCCAATCTGGCTCAGAAGTGCCGGCTATGTTTTTATTCCGGAGCGTGAAGACGGACAAGAAAGCTATGCCCGCCGTTTGGGTCGGGATTTTTATCCACGCTTTCATATTTATTTTATCGAACAGAAGGACAGCCGTGGCCAGGAATTTGTGACCTTTAACTTGCATCTCGATCAGAAGCGACCAGGTTATCAAGGTATGAGCCGTCATAACGCCGAGTATGACGGTGAGGTAGTGGAAAATGAAATGGCGCGTTTAAAAAGTTTATTATTACCAGACCTATTTATATAATATGAGTCAGTCAGACGACATTAAGGCCAAACTGGATATCGTCGAAGTGATTAGGGAATATATTCCCGTTAAGGCCGTGGGCACAAATTTTCAAGCGATTTGCCCCTTCCATAACGAGAAGTCCCCGTCTTTTGTAATTTCTCCGGAGAAGCAGATCTGGCATTGTTTTGGCTGCGCCCGAGGCGGCGATGTTTTTGCTTTCGTCATGGAAAAGGAAGGCTTAGGCTTTGTGGAAACGCTGCGTTTGCTGGCTCCGAAAGCGGGAGTTGTTTTGCAGAATGAAAATGCCCAGGATTATTCCGAGCGCAATCGGTTGCTCGACATTATGGAGTTAGCCGGTAAATATTATGCCCATATCTTATCCACGCCGACAGGCCGGGAAGCGCGGGAGTATTTAATCAAGCGCGGTTTAAGCGCCGCCGATATCGCTGAATGGCAGTTAGGCTATAGCCTGGATTCCTGGAGCGGCCTATATGAGTTTTTACAAGCTCGACCGCTTACTGGTAAGAAGTATAGCGATGAAGAAATGACTATGGCGGGACTCGTCATTAAGAAAGACAGTGGCAATCGGACGTCCGCCAGTGGGCGGAGAGGCTTTTATGATCGGTTTAGAGACAGAATCATGTTTCCGATTTGGGACGTGAATAATAATTTAATTGCTTTTACTGCTCGCGTTAATCCGACTAAGGAACAGACGGAAAAGATGGGTAAGTATATCAATAGTCCGCAGACGAAAGTTTATGACAAGAGCCGCGTTTTGTTTGCGCTGAATAAATCCAAGAATGCAATCAGGGAGTCAAATTTTGTCATTGTGGTGGAAGGTCAGATGGACGCTATTTCTTGCTATAACCATGGTTTTAAGAATGTGGTGGCTTCCTCGGGTACCGCTTTGACTACCGAACAAGTTTCATTAATCAAGCGCTATACGAATAACGTCGCTTTGCTATTTGATATGGATGCGGCCGGACAGATGGCGGCTGACCGGGGCATTAAGGAAGTATTAGCTCAGGAGATGAACTTGAAAATCATTGTCCTGGGCTCTGGTAAGGACCCCGATGAATGTCTGAAGAACTCTCCGGAGGAATTTAAGGCGGCTGTACAGAATGCTAAGCCCATGCTGGAGTATTATTTTACGAAAGTGAGCGCCGGCCTGGATTTGAACCTATTGGACAATAAGCGAGTTGTGAGCGCCAAGATGTTCGCTATGATCGATCTAGTCATCAATAAGATGGAGCAGGGCTATTGGCTTAAAAAGCTGAGCGAGGAGCTGGGATTCTCGGAAACTGACACCCGGGAGGAGTTTATGAAGTGGCGGCGAGAACACGGCGTACTACAAGTAGAAGCGGCTAGAAATGCCAAAAATGGCCAAATAAAGCCGAAAACAGAGGCTCCGGCTGTTGAATTGAGCCGGGAAGATAAGCTGGCCGAGCTCTTGATGTCGTTGTTGCTCCGTTTTCCTGAGTTTATTTCTTACGCTGTCAGCAATCTTGATCCGAGCATTTTGAACGAGGGTCCTTTGGCTAAGTTTTACAGAAATCTAATTATCTATTATAATAAAGCTGCTTCTTTAGATTATGCCGCCTATAAGGCTAGTTTGCTGGCCGAGGGCCTGGGAGGGGAAAAAATGCTGGATAAGCTCGTACTTTTTGGAGAAAAGGACTTCTATGACTATGATGCCGGCTCTGTAAAAGTACAAATAATTAAGATCATTTCCGATTTGAAAATGTTCAAGCGTCAGCGCCAAGTTCAGATTTTGCAGCATGAGATTGCGATTGCCGAGAAAGCCGGTGATAGGGACCGCCTAAATGCCTTAATGGTTGAACTGGGTCAGGCCACTGCCTCATAAAAAGAAGATAATTATTTTTTATAAATAATAACCACTTCGTTATATGGTAAAAAATACCAAGCAAAAAATTAAAAAATTGGCTGCGAAACTGGTACCGAAAACTATGTCTAAACCGAAACTGAAGATTGCTGAGCCGCTGAAGCCAAAAGCTAAGCCGCACGCACCCGTCGCCAATAAATCCGTGAAGAAACCGGTCGTCGTGGCTCACGCTCCGAAGATTGTCAAAGTTTCGCCTCCGCGGGAAGCTAAGCCAGTCGTTAAGCCGACTGAAGCGCAGCTGAAGAAGCTGATTGAAAAAGGGCGCTTGCGCGGTTTCATTACGGAAACCGAACTTTTATATTTATTCCCGGAAGTGGAGGAATATGTTTACGAGTATGATGTTTTTTTAGGCGATTTGCAGCGCAGCGGCGTGCGGATTATGGAGGACTCCGGCCGTATTTTAGATACTGCCGAAAAGAAAGCAGCCGAACCACCTTTAACCGGCAAAGCCTTGGCTCACCAGAATGCCTTGAACATTGATTTATCAAAATTAAGTGCTGACTCCATTCAGATGTACTTGAAGGAAATCGGCAAAGTCGCTTTGCTCAGTGGTGATGAAGAAGTTGAGCTCGCGAAGCGCAAGGAAAGAGGTGATAAGGAAGCAGAGAAGCGGATTATTGAAGCCAATTTGCGATTAGTCGTTTCCATTGCCAAGAAATTCGCCGGTGCCAAAGGCATGAGCCTTCTTGACCTTATTCAGGAAGGGAATATCGGCTTATTCCGCGCTGTAGAAAAATTTGAATATCGGAAAGGATATAAGTTCTCAACCTATGCGACCTGGTGGATTCGTCAGGCTATCACCCGCGCTTTAGCCGACCAGTCCAGAACTATCCGTATTCCTGTTCATATGGTGGAAACTATCAATAAATTCCAGCAGATTCAGCGCAACCTGATTCAGGAACTAGGCCGCGAGCCTTTAGCTGATGAAATCGCTTCGGAAATGGGGGAGACTATCGAGAAGGTCCGCTATATCATGAAGATTTCCCAAGATACGATATCCCTGGAAACCACCATCGGCGACGATGATGAAGATTCAACCCTTGAGGATTTCATTGAGGATGTAAAAAACGTCACTCCTGATAGAGCGGCTGCTTTGCAATTACTGAAGGACTATGTAAAAAATATCGTCGCTCAGCTCTCGCCGCGCGAACAGAAAATCCTGGAGATGCGCTTCGGCTTAATTGACGGTGTGGCCCATACTTTAGAAGAAGTAGGTCAGGAATTTGAAGTCACCCGTGAACGTATCCGGCAGATTGAATCGAAGTCCTTGGAGAAGATCAGAAAGTTTAAGGGCTTAGAGAAATTGAGGGATTACTAGAAAACAATTGATAAGAAAAAAGCTATCCTTTAGGGGATAGCTTTTGGTTTTTACAGCCTGCAGGCAACTAAACATATTCTTTGCAGTTACCGCATTGACATTGTTCAATACAAGTTACGAAGACGAAAGTAAAGGTGGCATACTGGCCGCATTTAGGGCAAGTTCCTTGAAATAACTGCTTTACTTCGTTGATATTCTCCATGACGAGATGTTTTTTCTGGTCTGGATTTACTCCCGATTCTTTTTCTTTTGACATCTTTTAACTTTTTAAATTATGACTATGTTGATTTAACAGAAATTGTGATTAGGTTTAAGTTTTGTTCTCTTCGTTTCCCGACTCTGAGTCTTTAGTCTTTTCCTGAATGACTTCATATATCGGGTTGAACCTTTTTCGATACACATTAACGATATCTTCTTCTTCGTCATCATCAAAGGACTCTTGGCTGATTTTTTTTTCTTTTCCTGCCATCTTGCTTATTTTAAGAGTGAATACTGAGTTATTGATGAATTTGCCCTGGTTTCATTTAGGGCTAGTTCACCGCACTTGGGACAGGTGGCGATATGGCCGAAGCCGTAGGCAATTAGATTGACTATCACCATTAGTCCGCAACTTAGGCATTTAACTGTTTTTTCTAACATTTTCTCGAATTTTTAATGAACTTATAGCTATGGTACTTTATCACAGAGGCGCCTATCTGTCAACCGGCGGGTAAATTAAAAAGCTATCCCAGGGGATAGCTTCAAGTTTTTGGCTATTTTTTAGCAGTACTTGGATATTGACTGTCCGCAACTGGGACACATGAACATTATGCCGGAATCTGGAGGAGCTTCGTATGGCTCTACCATTTCTAGGCAATGAGCGCAGTCTGTTACAATTACGATCTTAGGTTTAATTGGAGTGGAGACAATTGGCTCCAAAATCCCATCGTTAGCCACTTCGTTCGTTTTTTTGCGTGCCATGTAGCTTTTCTTAGTCGATTCTTTCACCGCAGATTGGACACACCTGTACCCCGTCAACAGTGATAGAGGGAATGGCAGGGAAACAAGCAGTGAATAATCTAAGGTGCTGATCGCGGTCAGAATTGTTAGTACCTGACTCCTGCTTGTTCTTAACCGTCTCTTTTTTATCATTATTTTCCATTATTAATATTTTAAGGTGCTTTTATCTTTTGGTACCTTATCATGCTTGGTCAGTATTATCAATATTTATCCATGTTCGGCCTATTGCTTAAAGCCCGTATCTGGAAGATAATTAAGTCAACATCGAACCTTAATAAGAAAGGAGTGAGATATGGATATAAAGAAGAAAAAGCCATATGAACCAGCGTCAGAAAAAATCGAGGTATATTATGGCGGCGAATCTTTTATCGTCCAAACAAAGATGACTAAAGAGCAGTTTTGCGGCTATCGCAACCTTTGTACGAACTTTATGGTCGATATCGCCAATGCGGCCCGCAGCGCCTGCGTTTTTATTACGCATTTGCGCATATTTACGAGCGAAGAAGGGGAAAGGGCAGAGTGATTATTGACATAAATAGCTAGAAAAGTTATGAGAGTTTTAAGAATTTAGCTAAGCATCCAGATTGATTTCCGGATGCTTTTTTAAATTGACAAATGGGTGGGCGTGTGTAAAAATTTGGATAGATATTGCTTGCCAATATGGGATAATTGCACATTTACATTTTAAAAAAAAGGAGGAAATATGGAACCCAAAATAAGTAGCGATGAAATGAAAAAGTTAGCGAAGAAGCTAACTGTTAAGGGTATTTGTCAAGAGACTGGCTATTCCCGCAAGACCGTCTGGAAAAGGCTTAAAAAGCTGGGCGTGAAGGCGCAGATAGTGGTCAGAACGAGTAAGAAGGGCGACAAGGCAGAGCAAATCCAGCAAAATTTGGTGGAAACAGCTCAGGACGCCGTCAAGAAAGCCTTAGAAAAAAGGCAATTCGTGGACAATAGCCGAAAAATAAAGATGCTAACCGAAGAGCTGATTAAAGTGACCACGGAGCGTGATGCGTTTTTGCAAGTCGGTCCCGTATCCACCTATACTATCAAAGCTGAGCCCGGTAGTTCTGATTCTCAAGCGACTGTTGTGGTTTTGTTGTCTGACTGGCACATTGAAGAGCCGGTGAAAAGCTCTCAGGTTAACGGCTTGAATGAGTTTAATATCAAGATCGCCCAAGAACGGGCTGATAAACTTTTTCGACTGATTGCCAAGCTGATTAAGATTCATCAGAAAGAATACCGCATTGATAATCTCATCTTAGCTCTGCTCGGTGACTTTATTTCCGGTAGTATTCATGATGATTTGAAGGAGGCGAATTCTATTCAGCCGACTGAAGCCATTTGGGAGGCGCAGAAAATAATAGCATCTGGCATTGAGTACCTCTTGCAAGAGAGTGATGTTGATCTCATTATTCCTTGCTGTTCCGGTAATCATGGACGTATGACAGATAAACAAAGGGTGGCCACTGAGTATGGCAATTCCCTGGAAATTTTGATGTACCGTCAACTGGAAAAATATTTTTCCGATGAAAAAAGAATCAAGTTTATCATTAATGACTCGTATCTGACTTATTTACGGGTTTATGATTATTCCTTGCGCTTTCATCACGGCCACGCCATCAGGTACGGCGGTGGTGTCGGCGGCTTATTCATTCCCGCCTTTAAGGCAATTTCTCAGTGGAATAAAAGTAAACACGCGGACTGGGACTTTTTTGGCCACTTTCATCAGTTGAAAGATGGCGGAAATTTTATCTGCAACGGTTCGCTCATTGGTTTTAACGCTTTTGCCGTTAAAATAAAGGCGGACTTTGAAGACCCTAAGCAGGCCTTTATTATCATTGAAGATAATCGCGGCATGGACTTAACCAGGAAAATCAATTTGGTTTAAACGAATTCGTTTAAAAAAGGGAGGAAATTAATCCTCCCTTTTATATTGGGTGCATTTTATATTAGTTGGAAGGGCGCTAAAGCCTTTAAAAGCCTATTGTCAGCTTTAGTTTCGCGGAGTCTGAACTGTAAATATTCCTTATCGATCTCTCCGGGTTGAAGTATAGCTGCAATATCCTCTAGATCGTGCTTACCAGCTTCTGAGCCCCTCTGAAGTATAGCTTTAAAGATAATTGTATCGACTTTGTTGAGCAGTCGGAGCTTAATCCCATTATGATGGATTGCGGAAGAATGACTCAAGCAAGCAGCGCTCAGAATAATGCGATAATGTGATTGTTCGATATTGATGTGCACGTCGGAAACAAATTCAAATTCTTCGCCATCGCCGATGATCAAAAAAGAGCAGGGACCGTATTTGCCTTGATTCTTGGTTTTAGCTGCCGGGAAAAGTTTCTTTAATCTGATCATGTCATCATCGGCCACTAAAAAATCCAAATCATTAATCTCTCTGTTAGAAGTCAGAAGCGCGACATAGCCGCCGCCATAGAGGCCGTACCTTATGTGAGCTGCTTCTAGTTTTGTTAAAACATCAGCTAAGCCGGGAAACTTTATTAATACTTTTTCAAAATTTTGGATAACCTTGTCCATATTTATTTATATGAGATGATATTATAAAAATACCACAAGAGCGCACGAAAGACAAAGTCACAGCTATTAATGCTGCCAGTAGCGACCTAAACTTTGCTAAGAAAAAAGCGGTATTGAGTAATCAATACCGCCTGGCAATTCTAGTGATCGGTCCAAAGCTTCTTAGAAGCGCTGGCTATTTTTGTTGATCGGTCCGCGGCTTCATGGAAGCGTTGGCATATATATGGTGTTGTTTTCTTTTTTAAAATCTCTATCTGTTTTAATGGGGGACTTATTTCTGTGTCACCCCATTATCTTTTAATCCTCTTCATTCGCTTCTTTTAGCGTTTGGTTTTTTTTACCTGTGATAACTTTACTAATCGGATTTTCTTTTAAGAAATCACGCTTAGCTTGGGCATCCGCATGTTTATTGGTCGGAATTTCCACTGTGTTGGCGATGTCCGTTTGGACTTCTGAATCTTGGTAACCTGCCATCTCTAAAGATTTAAAAAGTTAAATTTTAATGTTCTATTAATGTCTATATTGTATAACATTGATGGTCTTTTGTCAAGGGGTGACGGGGGATAAGTATACATTAAGAAAAGCCCCATAATTATGCGGTTTTATGGTCTTTTGGTGGTATTTATTTATGCGCCGGCGCTAAAATGTAGTTGACGTTGACTTAAAAAATATAAAAGCCCGGCATTGTGTGTCGGGCTTAGCACGTAGTATTTGACCGGAAATTTTTTTAGCCAATCGAAGTAAATAATTTCTTAAAGTATTGATATCCATAAGGACTATCGTAGCCCTTTGTGAAATAGATGAACCAGCCGGCTCCACTATCAATTTCTTCTAAAGTGAAGAGCTGCATCATTCTTTCGTAATGAATAAGAGTGAAAGATTCACCTAACTCTTTAATACCAAATTTTTCCAGCTCTGACTCCAGGATTTTAAATCTGACATATCTTTCTTCTGCTGCAGAGCAATAATCGCTATAAGCTAGCATTTCTTGAACATGACTACTGTCTTGGGCACTGATTTGGGCTGGCGCACGATAGGTACGGAATGACCAGGTGGATAATAAGCTGGTAGTGATGTCGGATAAGCCTGCCTGAGAGTTTGTCGCCTTATGCAGGAATTCATGCAAGGCTGTCGTGTAGATATTTTCTTCACCACTATCAGCTGTGTAAACAAAGAGGATTTCATTAGTGCCGCGGATGGCGTAGGCGACTGAGCCCACGGATTCTTCGTTGAAAGATTCCATTTCCTGGGATGAGACGAAGCGGTAATTGGAGATATCAATATTAGCCACTCTGACGCGCTGATGCTCAAGGGCAACGGCAGGACTGCAATGGAATTCTGCTTGGATTTTCGGTAAATAGCCGGCGGAGCCGACTAAGCGTTCGGCTTGTTGCCGGGCGCTTTCAATTTTGCCGAAAAGGATGAGGGCTGAGTCTAAGTAAGGCTGATAATCACGAATGGTGTCGTGCAAATTTCGCTCGCGGGCTATCGTCTTATCGATATATCCTTGCATGAGCCGCATCAGAGCGACTGGGTTCAAGGATTTTTTGGCGGCTAATCCGTCAATGTTTAAGGCGGCGACTTTACTTAATTCGTAATCGGCTGGTGTCTGGGGCTCACTGGTATTTTTAAAGCCAGATAATATTAAGCCCAGTATTATTACTAGTATGATTTTCCTTATTTTTTTCATGATCGGTCGTATTGGTGAAAATTATTTTAAAGAGCGGTGAACTGCTTGATAGGAGAAAATTATCATAAATACTGGGCTTTGTCCATTTAGCGGCCAGAAATCCATAAAGACCAAATTAATGGCCAGTAGAACATATATTCTATGAAAGTTGGGAATAATGGTATAATATCCAGATAATTATAAGTGTTTATGGTTTATCTTAGCGACGGCTTATTGGCCAACGAAAACTATAGCAACGTCACTCAGGCCAAGGTCGGGGCGAATTCTTGTTCACCTCTTATTTCGGTAGTGATGACAGTTTTTAACGCAGAGAAATATTTGCGTGCGGCCATTGAGAGTGTTCTAAGCCAGACGTTAACTGATTTTGAATTTATTATTATCAACGATGCTTCAACGGATGGCACCAAGAAAATTATCCAAAGCTATCATGACCCTAGGATTGTTTATGTGGAGCACTCTGTTAATTATGGTGCATCCAGGATTGGGACTAGCGTGAATGAAGGTATAAAAAAAGCTCGGGGATTATATATCGCGAGAATGGATGGGGACGATATTTGCCTGCCAGAGCGATTTGCGGAGCAAGCTGCTTATCTTGAAGCTCATCCTGATTGTGCTGCTGTCGCCACAACGGCCGAGCCTATTGATAACCAAGATCAGGTGATTAATTATTATCCGATCTTTCATAAGCTTACCAGCGCTGAAGATATTAAAGAACAGCTAATTATCAGTAATTGCCTGGTGCAGTCATCGATGATGCTGCGCCGTTCAGTTTGTTGTCAATTTGCTTATCCATTAGCGACAAGAGCAGAGGATTATACCTTATGGCTGACCCTGGTTTCTAACGGCATGAAAATTGAAAAAATTGATCGTGACTTAATAAAATATCGAGTTCATGCTGACTCCGTCAGTTATCAAGCGGCGGCGGAAGATCACTAGCCGAGGTGGTTCGGGAGAGAAAATATAATCTGAGCGCTAGATTGACTTATCTTTGCGGTCAGCTTAGAAGGGGAAGGTTTAATTATTATGATTGGCGGGTACTCCTGTTCACTGTTAGTAAATCATACCGGTTGATTGTAAACACTTTAGCGCGGCCAATAAAAAAGGCTCAAAATTAATTGAGCCGATTGTTTAATGAATACTGAAAAGCTAGAAGCTGATTGGTTCGCGTTTATAGAAATACGACCTTAAATCTTCGCCTTTGGCTTGGGAGTTGAAATAGCATTCCATGGCTTCAAATTTATTGAAATAAACCGTCTGAGTACCGTAATCTAAAATAACTCCGAAAACGAAGTGGGGCTGACTAACCCAGAATTTTAAGTAATCATAACATTCCTGGAGAGTCTTTAGTTCAACTTCCTTTTCTTTTTGGCCATCGAGAAGGAAATTTGAGACGGTGCTCCAATTATTTTTTCTATCAAGGACAATGACCTCTAAAGGTTCTCCGACATAGGTTAGTTCATGGCCTTTTAGCAATAATTTGTTCATGTGGTGTTTTTAAAGTTCGACAATGCATTTTGTCTGGAGAAAACATATCACAAAGATTGATAATTGTAAATAATACGATTATATTCTGATGAAATTATTGATATTTGACACTCAGAACTCATCACCAGTATAATATGGCTGGAATACGTACTTTAAAGACGGAGGAAAAATGATGAAAAAAATATACTTCGGGCACCCGATTAATGTTTATGGCACTGAACTGGAGGAATTATTACTAGCCTTGATAGCTGCGCATTGCCAGGAGCTAAGTCAAGGCCTTGGTGGCGTCTGGATAGTTGATAATCCGGGTGATAAGCATCATCAGGATGAGTGCTTGGCTTGGAAGATTAGGACCGGCAATGCGATGGATTATTTTTATTCATCAGTTCTGCCACAATGCAGCGCCGGAATATTTCTACCTTTTACCGATGGTCAGTATGGAGCTGGAGTACATGGTGAAGCTCGTTGGCTAATGGAACGTGGTTGGCCAATCTGGGGGATAAGCTACAAAGGTAAGATTAAGAAAATCTATCAGTTACGGGAAATGCCAGCTCTGAGTGTTGATGAAACTCGGAAGAGAATTAGAGATGCGCAAGGCGGTTTATTGCCGTATTAGCACTCATAAATGTGAATTTAGTAGTCCCTAGTTTTAGAAGCTGGGGATTTTTTATTGGCAATAGCTATTATTCCAAAGAAAAAACGAGATTTTACTCTCGTCTTTTCTATGCTCCCGGGGTCGGATTCGAACCGACGACCAATTGGTTACACTTATCCAAAAGTTTCCTAATGGGGTGGACTATATCATCATCCGTCAAAACGGATGCGAGGCGCTTCCTGCTCTGAATAGAGAAGTACTCCCTTTCGGGATAGTCTCTGAACCTTGCCTGAACTTCAGGCCTTGGCTGCTGATTACCATATCCTTGCGGATTTAGGCTTCCAGCAATTCACCTCGTTTTTCGACCTCAGTTACCTGAGGAAGCTGCGTAGAACCTTCGTGCACTTCACGATGACAGTTTGCACATAACAATATACATTTATCAAGCTCCTTCTTTGTCGCCACCCAGCTTCTGGTATAACCCTTTTCAGAGATACCAAAATCCTTTTTATCGGATTCAAGATGATGAAATTCCAGTGCTTTTAAACATTTATTATAACCGCAAATTGCACATCGATTGCCTTTGTACTCAAGCGCTTGTTGTCGAATTTGTTTCCTCCTTCGGTCAACTGCTTTCTTTAAATACTCAGCACGATCGGCATATTTTCTCTTATCTTTTGTCATAAGTACATTATAGCAAATGATAAGAAAGAGTTCACAGCCAACTGCGCTACCGCTGCGCTACCCGGGAATATTAAATTGTCTTCAAAAAACAAAAATGCTTTAAAAACATTTTATGTCTATATTCTAGCAAATACCCTGATTATGTCAATAAGTTCAAAATGCTGGCATATTAGGCTTTTTCGTAATATTTTGTTAAAATGAGTGTATAATCTAATTAATCAATCTTGTGGGCGTCTTCAACGATCGTATCAGGGGCTTGACGGTGGTCATTATCAAAAATAAGGGCCGAGTTTTGGTTTCTCCTGGTTATGACCCAAAGAAAGACCATCATTTCTATCGTCTCATCGGCGGCGGAATTGAATTCGGGGAAAAGTCGCTTGATGCTCTGCATCGTGAGTTAAAGGAGGAGCTGGACACGCAGATTATAAATCCGAAGTTGCTGGGGACCTTAGAGAATGTCTTCACGTTTAACGGTCAACCGGGGCATGAAATTGCTTTCTTGTATGAAGCCGAATTCAAGGATTCATCTCTTTATGACCTTGAGGAGATGAAAATCCTCGACAGTGAGGACGATGGCCGGGTTATCTGGCTGGAAATTAATGAGGAAAATAATAAGGTTATTTACCCGACTGGAGTAGCTGATTATCTTTAATCAAATCAAATAACGATTCTATGAAAAGAATTGACGCCGTTAAGTTTTTCGTCTCCATTGCTGTCGTCCAGCTCATCGGTAATATCGGAGCGCTGGCCACTATCCCTGCGCTTAGTTGGTATGAATCTTTGGTGGTGCCGGCTTTTTCTCCGCCTTCATGGATCTTTGCTCCTGTGTGGATAGTGATTTACTTCTTGATGGGCATTTCAGTATTTCTCATCTGGCGGGAGGATTGGCGACGGCCGGAAGTTAAGGTGGCGCTTGGCGTCTTTGCCGGACAGCTGGCTTTAAATATCTTCTGGCCCCTGATCTTCTTCGGGTTTAAAAGCCCGCTACTGGCTTTCATTGAGATTAGTCTTTTGTGGTTTTCTATTCTTTTGAATATCATTACTTTTTTTAATGTCTCCAAGGCTGCGGCCTGGTTACTCATGCCTTATATCATCTGGGTTAGTTTTGCTTCCTGGCTTAATTTTATGACTATCGTCCTTAACCGCTAAGATACAGCGATGTCTTTTTACAGAAAAATGCAGCTAGTTGATAAATGTCTGACCTGGGCCGCTCTGCTCGGTTTGATTGTTGTCATATTTTTTCAGCAGATTGATTTGACGATGTCTGATTTAGGGCGGCATCTGAATAATGGCCGGGAGGTATGGCAGAACCATAGCCTGTTATACACTAATGCCTATTCTTATACAGAGCCTGACTTCCGTTTCATTAACCATCATTGGCTATACGGAGTCATCGTTTATCAGGTCTATCGTCTCGGCGGTTTTCCGGCTCTGACAATTTTGAATATTTTGGTCATTCTCGCGGCTTTTAGTCTAGCTTTTTTTATAGCCGTGAAAAAACTGGAAAAATCGATTCATGCCATATTTAAGTCAGAAGGAGCTAGCTATTATTATCTGGCCGCTCTTTTGTCTTTGCCTGTCGTCCTTCTGCTAAGCGAGCGCGTGGAAGTCCGCCCGGAAATCTTTTCTTATCTTTTCATTATTCTCACTTATTCGCTTCTGGAATCAACCACAGCGGAGCAGCAATATCGCCGGCTCTGGTGGCTTGGGCCGCTCTTTTTGCTCTGGGTAAATATCCATATTTATTTTTTTATCGGCTTAGCTTTGCTTGCTTTTAAGGCACTGTCCGTGATGATTAACCAGTCGAACTGGAAGGCGGCTTGGCGTAGCGGTCGAATTTGGATAATGGCAGGATGTGCATCGGCCCTGGTTTGCTTGGCCAATCCTAATACTTGGCGCGGATTATTATATCCTTTGACAATTTTTAATAATTACGGCTATGAAATCGCGGAGAATAAATCGGTTTTTTTCCTGGAGCATCTGATGGTGGATCATAATTTTTTAATCTTTAAAGCTGTCTTTCTATTACTGACTATCAGCTGGATTCTTTATTTTGTTTACCGGAAGAAAGAAGGGGGAAATGCCGGCAGAAATATTCTAGGCTGTGTGCGCCGTCGTAGTTTTGATTTGCTCGTCACTTTATTCATTGGTGCTTTGGCCTTAATGGCGTCGCGTAATATCTCTTTATTCGGTCTAGTCAGCTTAATAATTATTAGCGCTAACCTGGCGCCGATTTTGGCGCGCTATCAGAAACCGATTGAAAGGCAAAGGGTTTATATTTTGCTTGGCCTAGGTGTCTTGCTAATTGGCACTTTCGCGTATCTACTAAGTGACGCCCGCGGTAGTAACAGGCTGATTAAGAATTCCTTCGGGCTCGGCTTATATTCTGGTAATGAAGCGTCTGCAGAATATTTCAAACAGCATAATTTAAGTGGCCCGATTTTTAATAACTATGACATCGGTGGTGCCTTGATTTTCTGGCTTCGGCCGCAGGAGTTAGTCTTTGTTGATAATCGTCCGGAAGCTTATTCTAATGCTTTTTTTAATGATGTTTATAAGCCGCTGCAAAGCGAAGCGGATAAATGGGAAGAGTATTCCCGCGTCTATAACTTTAAGACTATATATTTTACCCATACTGACGGCACACCTTGGGCACAGGAATTCTTGCAGCGAATTTTAAGCGATGAGAAGTGGGTGCTGGTTTATCTCGATGAATATACGGTGATTCTGATAAATAAGGAAAAATATGGGCCGGCCCAAACATCCACTCTAAGCCTGGATAAATGGGCTATAAAAAGCCGGATTAGGGAACTGGCCGTGACGGCTAATTTAAAAAATAAAATGCATTTAGCTGGTTTAGCTCAAATAGTCAGTCTGCCGGAGCTGGCAGAAGAAATATATCAGGAAATTTTGCAGGCCGATCCAGGGCAGGCGTTCACCGCTTTCGCATTTGGCAGTCTTTATAGCAATTATGGCAGTCGGGATAATTATCTAAAAGCTGTTTCCTATTTTCAAGCAGCTCTTGATGCTGGCTATCGTCTCCCCGGCGTTTATAATCAGCTGGGCTTAGCTCAATGGCAACTGGGGAATTATACTTTGGCGCAAGACGCTTGGGAGCAGGCCTTGAAGCGTGAACGCCATAACGTCTCTGCCTTATATTATCTTAATCAGGTTGAGGAATTAAAAAAGGCCGGGAAATTACCGGCCGAATAAGTTCAGGATGTTTAATTAAATCTTTGTTTGAATAAAGTTATCACTGCTATCAGTCCGTCCCGCGGGCTGATTTTTTTTCCGTCCCGGTAGCCGCGCCGCTTATAGTTAATCGGCACCTCTTTAATTTCATAACCATTCTTCAAGAGCTGGGCAGTGATAATCGGCTCAATCTCAAACCTTTCGCCGCTCAAAGTTATTTCTTTAAGAGCGCTAGTCGGAATCATCTTGAAGCAGGTTTCCATGTCGGTCAGTTTTGCGCGGAAGAGGAGATTTGTCAGTGTAGTTAGGAAAGAGTTAACGAGGTAATGAAAACTAAAGGACGGCTTATTTAAAAAACGGGAGCCGTAGAGGGCGGATTTCTGGTTATCTGTTTGGCTGATGTTTTCAAACATCATGACGATATCTTGAGGGTCATATTCGCCATCTGCATCGCAGATAATGAAGTAATCGCCGCTGATATTTTCCAGGCCGCGTCTGATGGCCGCTCCTTTACCACGGTTAGTTAGTTGGTTGATTAACTTAAAGTCATTTTGTGCTTGTAGATTGGAGAGGATATCAAAAGTGTGGTCGCTTGAGCCGTCATTTACGACAATAACTTCTTTATTGATAGGCAAAGAAAAAATAGGCGGCAGGGAGGTCGTAATGATCCGCTCCTCGTTATAGACCGGAATGATGATAGATAGTTTGGCGCTCATTCAATGTTGATAATCTTATACTCGACGCTGCGGTCGCTTAAGGCGAGGGACACGGTGTCGCCGACGCGATGGCCGAATAAAGCAGCGCCCAAAGGGGAGTGATGAGAGATGATACCGCTCGTCGGGTCGGTTTCGACGCCGCCAAGGATTTTATATTGTTTGGTCTGGCCATTAACTTCAACGGTAATGAGATGGCCGAGATCAACGCGGCTCTTGTCAGGATTAATTTCAATAATTTCGGCATGCTTGAGGAGGTCTTCGGTTTCTAAAATGCGCTGGTTGAGCCCGCGTAAGCGGCTCTTGGCGAGTTGATAGCCGGCATTTTCCGAGAAGTCACCCATGGCAGCCAGGCGCTTAGTTTCCTCGCTTAAGCGGGGACGATCAATTTCAATCATTCTCTTTAGTTTGCTGGTGAGCAAGGCAAATTTCTCCGGAGTGATATTCGGGTCGGCCTTTGGTTTAATATAGGTTTCTTTTTTACGATGGGGAGTTTGCATATGTTTAGTATAGTAAGGAATGCAAAATATAACAAACGAGCATATGCACGCTTGACAATACTTTAATATATCATTAACATGAAGAAAAAGGAGGTTTTATGTCGTTCATTGAAAAAAGTAATTCAATTGATGCTATTTATATAGAGATCGAGGGTGTAGATGGGGCTGGAAAAACAACGCAGTGTTTTCAGCTGGAAAAATACTTTCAGAGTTTGAATCAGCGGTCGATTATCGTTAAAGAGTTGAGCAGTACTAGCTTTGGCCAATCCGTTAGAGGCTTGTTAGCCAGCGAGACAGCCGGAGTACCGCGTGCGGAAATGTTTTTATTTCTGGCTTGTAAGAGCCAGGTGCATCAAAAGTTGATTTTGCCCAGCCTGGAAGCCAATGTTAATGTGATTAGCGATCGAGGCTCTGGATCATTTATCAGTTATAATTCCAGTATTTTGGGAATGAGTGTTGATTTATTGAAACAGCTTAATGGCTTATGCACTGCCAGGCCTCCGGATTTAACCATCCTATTGGATGTAGATCCTCAGACCTCTCAAGACCGGTGCCAATTAAAAAACGAAGTTTCTAGATTTGATTGCATGAGCCTGGAAATCTTGGAGAGTCAGAGAAGTAAATTTTTAGAATTAGCTAAATTTTCTGATGACTGGCTGGTTCTGGACGGAACTGAACCGGTGGAATCTATCGCAGAAAAAATATTTAGCAGAGTCGGGGCTGTGCAGCAGGCTATCTGCAGCCGGACCAAATGAACAAGGGAAGTTAACCTTCCCTTTTTGATTATTTATGAAAAGATTGTTATATAATATTTTAATAATTACGCAGAATCCGCGTCGGGAAATTATTCGTCGCGGTTTTATAGTTTTTAATGAAGATTTGATTGAGCAAGTTGAAGCCGGCGATTATCTGGGAGATGGTGCGGAAATTGATTTGCGGATCGATGGTGCTGACCTAATG
Organism: Candidatus Falkowiibacteriota bacterium; assembly: GCA_009885285.1. GTDB lineage: Bacteria > Patescibacteriota > Patescibacteriia > Patescibacteriales > UBA12465 > UBA12465. The sequence continues at coordinate 35,500 of VFKX01000060.1, read as the reverse complement.
GTTACGCCTGGCTTGATAAATGTGCATGTCCACTTGGGAGAAACAATTTATCAAGATTTTTTGCCTGCGGATTTCTCTTTGGAGGAATATTTGTCAATAACAAATGATTTATCAAAAAGAAGCCCGATGATTGAAGCCGCTAGGACGGTAGTGGCCGAATATTCCGCTCTTCAGCTTCTCAAGAGCGGTACCTCGACCATTGCCGGCGGACGAGTCAGTCAAAGTTCCAGCCGCCTTGGCCTCAGAAACATTTCCGGCTATATGATTATGAACAGCCACAAGCTCCAGGGACTGACTCAGAATATTTTTGAAAAATTTACAGCCGAAGTTTTAGCCTCCAGTCATGATAGTCTGACTAAGTTAGCGACATTCGTGCATTCTTTGAGTTTCGTTGGCCAGTCTGAAATCACGGCTGTTAAAAAGGTGGCTGAATTTTTTCCCGATAGGATATTAATGCTTCATGCTGCGGAGACGAAACAGCAAGAAGAAAAAGTTTGCCAAGTATTCGGACGTGGTTCAATCGCAGTGTTGAGCGATGAAAATCTTTTAAATGACCAGGCGTTGATTGTCCACGGCAATTGGCTGACGCCTCAAGAGTTAGGGATGATAAAAAAAGCTGGGTCTTCAATCGCTCACTGTCTTTCTTCTAATCTTAAAGTGGCCGACAGAGTGCTTGATATTGATCAAGCTATGAAAATCGGAGTTAATGTCTGTTTAGCGACCGATGGCGTTTGCACGGCGGGCACCTTTAGTGTCTTGGAAGAAGCAAGAAGAGTCTATCAGCGCGCTTTGAAATTGGGCCAGCATCATGTTTCGCCGCAGAGAGTTTTTGATATGATTACCGTGGATGCGGCCAGAGCTATCGGACTACAGGATCAGACAGGAAGTATTGAGGTTGGCAAGAAGGCAGACCTAGCTATTTGGTCAGAGTCTAATTTTAGTGAAAAAGTGGGTATATTGGAAGGTATTTTAAGGGCAGAAAAAGATTTGGATCTTAAATCTTTGATTATTGACGGAAATTTTATTATATGGTATAAAAAACTGTTGATAAATAACGAGCTAGAAATTATCAATAAATACCGAACTTTAAAAATTGAATTAAAAAATAGAGAAAATGAGAATTGTTCTAGTAAATCCACCTTCCCGGACTTATAGAAGTCCCGAGGAGCATCTAGGCCTGTCATATCTTAAAAGTATTCTTTTAAGCGACGGGCATGAAGTTGATATTCTTGACGGATATTTATTCCGTTTGGATAATGACATGATTATTGAGGCCATTGCCGCTGATCATTTATGTAAGTTTGTGGGAGTATCGCCGTATATTGATTCTTTGGAAAATTCTTTAGTAATTACCGAGAGTATTAAGCGGCAACGACCAGACATTCATATTTGCTGGGGCGGACACTTGGCTACTTCTTCAGCCATTGAGCTGTTAGAGAAACACTCTAGTATCGATAGTATTATCAGAGGCGAAGGCGAGCTGACCTGCCAGGAGCTGGCGGCCGTCCTGTCATCAGGAGGAAAGATTAATCCTGATATTAAGGGTTTGGCGATGCATTCCAGTCAGGGAATCATCTTAACGCCACCGCGCGATTTGATTAAAAATTTGGATTGCCTGCCTTTTCCTGATCGGTATGGCAGCGATGAATCGTATCGACGCGGTTCTTTAGTCCAGATATCCGGTGGCCGAGGCTGTTATGGCGATTGTTCGTTTTGCAGCATCAATTCTATTTTTCGTTTAGCAAACGGACAGGCTTGGCGGGGAAGGAGTCCGCAGAATATTGTTAGCGAGTTAGTGGAATTACATCAAAAATACGGATATGATTCCTTTAAATTCGTGGATGATTCATTTTTCGGACCAGGGAAGAATTGGGAGAAAAGAGGCTTGGAAATTGCGGACAGGATTATTCAATCGGAAATCAAAATCAGATTCAGAATTTCTGTCAGGGCTAATAATGTCAGCGAGCAAGTTTTTCGCAAACTAAAAGAGGCGGGCTTATATGCAGTTAGTATCGGCATTGAATCTGGAGTGCAGAGAATGCTGGATACTTTTAATAAGCAGATTACCGTGCCTCTCAACTTTGAGGCTCTCAAAGTTTTGCAAAAGCTGGATATTATCGTGCTAATGGGCTATATAGGTTTTGACCCCTATGTGACGCTTGAGGAAATTTTCCAGAATATTGATTTTCTGGAAAGGAATGACAAAGCTTTGACAGACATGCTCAGCAAGCCGCTGTATGTCCATGCCGATGATGCCATTACTAAGAAATTAATCAACGAAGGATTGATAACGGGTCGGAAATTTCCGAATTATCAATACAAGATTGTAGATTGGCGAGCCGCGATGGTTTTGCGATTGATAGAGACGTGGGATCAGAGTCATCAGAAACTGTATAATAAAGTTTTTGAACCGTTGACCGCTCCGCGCCGAACGACCCCCGAGCAAGAAAGACGATTGCTGCCCTTGTGCTTGCAGTTAAAAAAAATTGATCTGGGAGTCTTTAAGGCAATCGCGAAACAAGTAGGGCTCGGACGCTCCGAACTGCTTATCGGCGAATTCTTGGCATCAGAAATGACAAGGTGTTTGCCGCTATGGATACAAGTTGAAAAATTGTTCTCAAAAATTGGAATAACATGAATATTTTAAGAGAGTCAGGAATATTTCCTCAGATAAGGACGATCGGGATTGGTTTAACCAGCTTATGCAATTTGAACTGTCCTCATTGTTATACGCGCAAGATGTCGGAAAACTCTTTCAGCCTGTTAGATATGCAGGCTGTGCTCAAAGCTTTTCCTAATCTAGAATGCGTGAATTTCGGTACCGGAGAAAGTATATTGAACAAGGATTTTAAGGACATAGTTGATTTATTCTATAGCCAGGGAATTAAGCTGGCTATCACCTCGAACGGTCTGTCGATAAATTCCATGGCGGAAGAAACATTAAAAAAATTTGAAGACGTTGATATCTCTTTGGATTTTCCGACGGCTGATAAACATGATAAGTGGCGGAATGAAAAAGGCTTGTTTGAAAAAGCGATGCTGGCAATCACGAGATGCCGGCAGCATGAAATAAACATATCGATTGCTTCAGTGCTCATGTCTAATAATTGTTCGGATATTGTGGGCTTCAAAAAGATTTTGGATCAATACGATATTAATCTACGCATTAATCTTTATAAGTCGGTTAATACTGATCGGTATATTCCCACCTATGACCAGTTCTGGGAGGCTATTTCCGGTATTAGTCAAGAGTTTGAAGTGGTTAGCTGTTCTGAACCGATATTATCCTTAGTGTATGACGATGTGGTGGGCGGTTCCCGTTGCGGATCTTCTGCTCGCATCCATCCCGATGGCAGCGTGTCATCCTGCGTTTATGTTAAGGACGATAAGACGATGGATGATTTTAACGCTAGGAAAAAAGTAGTTTTGGATTATTGCCGAACCTGCCCGTATTTAGAAAAATGCGTTGGCGGATGTTATGGCCGGAGAGTAGTGGAGGATCGGGCCGGATTGCCAGATACCTATTGTCCATATTATAATAATAAGAGCTTGCCGGATATTAAGCTTAAGAAAATGCGTGGCGGCAAAGATCTTATTCATAGCAATTATCTGTGTACGATAATTTTGCGATAATAACTAATTAAAAATATGGAAAAAAGATTTGGCGTAGCCACAAAAGCGATCATTGAGAATGGCGAAGGGAAATTTTTAGTATTATTTAAGAGCAATGACGAAGATATCAACCCGAATGAAATAGATATTCCTGGAGGTAGAATCGAATTTGCGGAAGAACCTGATGCTTGCTTGGTACGCGAAGTTAAAGAAGAGACCGATCTAGATATTAAGGTGATCAAGCCTACCCGCGTTTGGAGTCTGGTTAAAGAAGATTTCCAGCTGATTGGCATTACGTATTTAGTAGAATTGATTGGCGGTGACATCAGCCTCAGTGGAGAGCATGACGCTTATCGCTGGATGACTAAGGAGGAAATCATAAATGGAGAATACCCCAAATGGATTAAGAAGGAGTTTGCCGGATTATAAATCATGGTTTGACTTGCTTGAATATTTTGTAAATAAAAACCGCCAGCGTTTAAGTTGGCGGTTATTTTTTTAGGCGAACAGATAATTGGCGCTGATGCCTAGTCCTAAAGCAACGCTGGTAAAAGAGTTCAGACGGTGAATCTTCTCCTGTCCGAAACGGTCGATGAATAGGTTTTCAATAATCGGAATATTTGATGTGCCTCCGGTTATAAAAACGGCATCTATTTGGCGCGGCGTTAGACCCGACTGTTTAACTGTGTCATCAAGACAAGCGCTGATTTGCGAGACATTGCCTTGGACATAGCTGTTGAATTTTTCCTGAGTGATATCTTCTTTAATAGAGAAATATTGATTAACTAAAGATATCTTCGTTTGCTGTTCGGATGTCAGTCTGATTTTGGCTTCTTCAATCGCGCGAAAGACCAGGAAACCCAGATCGTGATCGATAAGCTTTTCCAATTTTTCAATGGCCGGCCGATCTTTAGAGAAAGCTTTCAATTGGCTGATCAGATTTCTGGTTTTCTTAGCTTTGAGTCGGTGTATCTTATACCAGCTGCAGAGTTCGGAAAATATTGCTCCAGGAAATTCTATCGTCTTGTCCGGCTGACTGACGTAAGTCGATCCTTTGCCGAAATGTCTGGCAATCTGCTTGAGCATGATTTGCGAGTCTAAGGATTCTCCGGCTAGCGGAATACCGCCGACCGCCAAGACATCGCCTTGCCGACTCAAATGCAGAGGACTCTTCTTCCTTAGCCTGATGACAGAAAAATCAGAAGTTCCGCCTCCGAAATCGCCTACTAAAACAAGCTTTTCCTGATTATCTGTTAAGGCTTGCTCATAAGTTAAGGCGGCTGCAATCGGCTCCAATTGGAATTTAACATTTTTAAATCCCGCCAATTGAGCGGCTTTCTCCAATCTTTTTTCGGCAATTTGATTCTTTTCGGGATTTTGCGAAAATATGACTGGCCGGCCGATGACGACATCTTCAATTTCTTGCTGCAATACAAGTTCGCCACGAGCTTTGATATGCTTGAGAATGATGGCCACTAATTCTTCGGGCGTATAGCGCCGGGAATTTATTTCCGTCACTCCAAAGCTGGCGCTGGGCAGAATAGACTTGATTGATTGCATGAAGCGCCCCTGTAATTGATTATTAAGATAAAAGGCAATCGCTTCTTCGCCGATAAGCACGCTGTCTTGGAAAAATAGCAGGATTGAGCGAACAGTGTTTTGTCCTTGATAACCGATGTTTACTATTTCAATCTTATCGTTTCTGAGTACTGATAGGGCTGAGTTGGTGGTTCCAAAATCTAATCCAAAGATTGTTTTCATGTTTAAGCTCCTTTCTATTTGGCTATTGTTAAATAACTGGTAGCCATATGTTCACATAATCTTTGGTATATGTCAATATTAGTAAGCCAAGTGAAGCATGGTTAGCGGTTTCTACAAGTAATCTGAATTGCAGGAAAATGTTCAATCCTTGACTTATTATTAAATATGTTATATTATTTACCCCAGTAAATTAACAATTTTAAATAAAAGGAGCTCTTATGTTTAAGCAGATTGGAAGTGACCCAAAGGCATCCGTGAGTGATGCATTCAGTAGTATTGCAGTAGAAAACGTAGAAATAGTTTTTCAAAGACCCGCGTCTCAATATAGACCGGAATGCCGCGATGGTAGCTTTGTCGAGTTAATGCAACAAGCGCCTCATAAGTTCATTAGTCACCGGCGCTAGGCCATGATATGTCTCACCCCTTGCAGAAATGTAGGGGTTTTTTATTGGGTTTAAGTAAATTGCTTGCCAGTTGTAATAGAAGGTGTCAATATTAGCTCAGCTAAGATATATATGAAAGTAAAATTCAAACTGGTAATTAGTGTCCTTGCAGTCACGGTTGTGGCAGCTATTTTAACTGGCTCAGTATTATTTGCCATTAGATATCGTAACTCCGCGCTTTATTACCAGAGAAGAGTCGCTGATTTAGAGAGTGTGACGCCGGAGAAACATAAGGAATTATCATATTATTATGATTTTCAGCATCTTTTTACAGTTTTGTATAAGACTGGCCTGGATGTGGATACTATATATAATATGGAAGAAAGGCTTTCTGGCAATCGCCAGGAGATTATAAATGGCGGGGTAAACTTTTCATCGGTATATTCGGGTGATGGAGCTCTATTTAACTCCGTTGAGCTATACGAACACCCATCCGTTTCGTCTGTAGGTGAATGGCTTGAGAATATGGATAAACAAGTAATCAATGAAGATCTCTCTGATGGGGAAGATAACTCTAATCATTATGTGATTGTTAACCGGGGAAATATTGAAGGTCATGAAGCTGTAACTATACGTGATGATATCACCGACTCGGCTAATGAGTACTCCACGGCGTTCTTTAGGGGTAAGGAATTGTTTGTTATAATTTCAGAAAACTGCACATACGATGAGCATGTTAAATTCTTGGATGGTTTCAGCTTAGTCGACCCGGATATTTTCAAGATGCCGTCCTATTGACACATCCAATAATCTGTATTAATATATCAATCAGTACTTTACATGTAAAACTTATAAAAAGACAAAATGGCAGGAAAAACAGGAAATGAAGAACGCGAAGGCAGGAATGTGCTAGGGGAAATTACTAAGTCAGAGAAGCAAAACAAAGGCTTTGTGCCGCAATATGATGAATTTGGAGTTTATCACTCAGAAGCTCCTCGTGCCGATGATGACCATGTTATCTTCGGTGGTGATCACCTTTAGCAAATTTAGCCTAAAACGCTACGTACACAGCCCCTTACCTTTACAAGTAGGGGCTTTTCTTATAATATGGTATTGTCATTTAAGCTTTTTTATTATCAATTTCTATGTCCGATATTTATCAAGAATCAGTCGCTTTACACCGTCAGTCCGGCGGGAAGCTGGCCGTTGCCTGTAAAGTGCCTTTGGGCAATAAGCGGGACTTGAGTTTGGCCTATACTCCGGGCGTGGCGGAAGTCTGCCGGGTGATTGCCGAGGACAAGAACGAAGCTAAGGCTCTGACTTTGAAGGGTAATACCGTGGCAGTGGTGTCTGATGGTTCGGCCATCCTCGGCCTGGGTAATCTGGGAGCGGAAGCGGCGATTCCGGTAATGGAAGGGAAATGCGCTCTGTTTAAAAATTTTGCCGGTGTGGATGCTTTCCCAATTTGTCTGGATACTCAGGACACGGAAGAAATAATTCGGACCGTTAAATTACTAGCCCCGGTTTTCGGCGGTATTAATCTGGAAGATATTGCGGCCCCGCGCTGTTTTGAAATTGAAGAGCGCTTGAAAGCGGAGCTCGATATTCCCGTCATGCATGATGACCAGCACGGCACCGCCACAGTTGTCTTAGCTGGTTTGATTAATGCCTTGAAGTTGAGCGGCAAAGATAAGGAGAGCGCACAGCTCATCATTAACGGGGCCGGTGCTGCCGGAGATGCTATTGCTAAGCTCTTACTAATTTATGGTTTTAAAAATATCATTTGCATTGATAGAACAGGAGCGATATATGAGGGCCGGGCAGATTTGAATCCGGCTAAGACGAAGCTAGCGGCGCTGACTAACCCGGAAAAGAAGGCCGGTAACTTAGAAGATGTGATTAAGGGAGCTGATATCTTTATTGGTGTGAGCGCGCCAGGAGTTTTAACTGGAGAGATGGTTAAGTCCATGAACACCGATCCGATTGTCTTTGCACTCGCTAATCCAACCCCGGAAATTATGCCGGAAGAGGCGAAAGTGGCGGGCGCCTATGTTGTCGCCACGGGCCGCAGCGATTATCCGAATCAGATTAATAACGTTTTGGCTTTCCCGGGCATTTTCCGCGGAGCGCTCGACAATAAAGTTCGCGACATTAGCGATGAGATGCTTGTCCGAGCGGCCGAGAAATTAGCCGAGCTAGTGCCGGAGCCAACCAGAGACATGATTCTGCCTGATCCGTTCAATCCGGAGGTGGCGAAAACAGTAGCGAGCGCGATTTACTAAGTTATAATTTATTTCAATATATCCATATGGCCGAAGAAGTAGTCTTAAGATTTGATAACGTCAAATTCGAATATCTCCATAAAAAACCGATCCTTGATGAGGCTGATTTCAGCATGCGCAAAGGTGCGAAGATGACTCTAATGGGCCAGAATGGCGCCGGCAAGAGTACGATCTTCGGACTGATTAAGAAAGAATTGACTCCGAAGGGCGGGGCGATTTCCATGTCTAAGGATGCCACTATCGGCGCCGCTGACCAGACGATGGCTCGCGAGCTGTTTGAATTAACTATTGAAGAATATTTCTCCCGGGCATTTGTTGAAGTGCCGGGCAATATCAAGAGCCGCATTAGCAAAGTGCTTGATGCCGTTAACTTCAATATCCCTCTCGACCGGAAAGTGGGAGGTTTATCCGGCGGCCAGCAGGCCCGGTTGCTTTTAGCCTATGCTTTGATATCAGACCCAGATATCCTCTTGCTCGACGAACCGACCAATAATCTTGATAAGGACGGAATTGATCATCTCATCACCTTCTTGGTCATGTATGACAAGACGGTGTTAGTTATTTCTCACGATGCCGATTTCTTGAATTGCTTTACGGAAGGCGTTATCTATTTGAATAATTTTACCCATAAGACCGAAATGTACGTCGGTGACTATTATTCTGTCGTTGAAGAAATTAGCCGTCGCGTCGAACGCGAGCAGCGCGAGAATGCTCAGCTCGAGAAGTCTATTCAGGATAAGAAAGAGAAGGTTAACTTCTTTGCCCATAAAGGCGGTAAGATGCGTAAGCTGGCTAAGAAATTAAAGGACGAAGCGGCAGAAGCGGAAGACAGTATGGTTGATGTTCGCCAGGAAGACAAGACTATCCGTGACTTTGATATTCAGGTTCAGGCTGATTTAAGCGGCGAAATCGTCGTGTTGAAAAAAGTGAAGATTATCAAGAATCATGAACCGATTGTTAAAGATATTGAAAAAGTTATTCGCAAGAAGGACCGTCTTTTAATTGTTGGTCCTAATGGTATCGGCAAGAGTACTCTTTTGCGATCCTTGGTTGGCGGTCAGATGGAAGGGCAGACGATTGCTGCCAATATCCGGGTTGGTTATTATAGCCAGGATTTTTCCACGCTAGATTTTAATGAAAATGTTTTTGACTCTTTGAAGAATGCCGGAGACGGCTGGAGTGAGCAAGAAATCCGCTCAGTGGCGGCCGGGTTCTTGATTACTGGTGACTTGATGGGACATAAGGTTGGTGATTTGTCAGAAGGGCAGAAGGGGTTATTGGCTTTCGCTCGCCTGTGCTTACTCAAACCAGGCATTCTGATTCTTGACGAACCGACTAACCATATTAATTTCCGTCACATCCCGGTGATTGCTGAAGCGATTAATTCCTATGAAGGACCGATCATTATGGTGAGCCATATGCCGGAGTTCGTGAAGGAGATCAGAATGACTGAGGAGCTTGACCTGGGGAAGGTTTAATGGTATAAAAGATACACGAATTATCGGAATAACTACCTGATCAAATCGGGACAAATATAATCAATAGTTCTTTAACAATTTAATACTTGATACTATGTTTAATAAGTATGTGGGTAATTATTTTGAAGAAAATCGTGATGATGAATGGAATTCATCTGGAGACGATGACGAGAAAGGCAAGAAAAAAACAGCTGAGAAAAATGTAGAGAAGAAAGAGGATCCGAGGATCGAGATTCCTATCGAAGGCAAGAAAACCAGTCTTGGTGCCGTGTTAGTGGTTAATGAGGTTACAAATATGGCGCTTAGAGAAGCGATTAATAATGTCGATGGTGATGTTGAGATAGCTGATGGCCGTGATTTATATGATAAGCTATTGGACTTTTTCAACAACTATCTTCGTAAGAAAAAGGATTGAATTAAATATGTTTCCGTGAAAAATATCCGGAAGAGCTCAAGTGGAGCCGAAACGGTCGGGATATTTCTTGTAGAATCATCTTTTATGAGCCAAAATAATTATCATTAAAGCGCCTATCCCAGTGGCGCTTTTTTATTGGCTAAAACCAGTTTTGTCTAGACAAGGACGGCGCATTGTGATAGCTTGGGGGTAGTAATTTAACAATATTTTAAGGTGATGCGAAACGAAATTGATAATAATGAAAATAGAGAATTCAGACAGTTGCGGCCACTCAGACAGCTCAGATATTTTAGAACTGAAGATTGTTTCTGGCCCTGTCCCACTAGCCCTCAATGCCTTAGACGGAAGAGCTACTATAATCCGTGCGGAAAAAACCTTCGCGGCTTATATATCTCCAGGGTTTAATAAAGACGGGCTTAATCAGTCGCAAGCGGCTACGCCGACTACAAAGGTGGGCGTTTATGTTATGCAAGGCAAGGGTGACTTTAACCAGATTTTTTCCGGATTGCATAAAGGAATCGACACTTTGGCGTTGACTCAGAGTCAGATTATTTGCTTCTGCGAAAAATATCCGCAGTTTTTAGCTCAGGATGCCTGCGAGAACTTTTTTCTCATAAATCTGGCACCCAATTATTTCGTGGCCAGAGTGGGAGTATTCATTACCGGGCTATACATTTTTCCTTATCTCTTTACGGATAATCGTATTTGGTACAGTGAACTAAGGACTCGGGTAATCGTCAGAAAATTTGGGAGTCATTAAACCTTTTAATTAATAAAGGTCAAAAGCACAGCACTCATTTAACCTGAGTGCTTTTATATTTGTCAAAATATCTCTCAAAATATCTCTCTGGACAAAAAGACAATATTATGATAGCTTAAAAGCAGTTATTTAACAAAAATATTTTCATGGAAAATTTACTAGATTATTTGGAAATTAGGCAAAAGGCCAAAGAGATTGTCGCTAAGGCCAGCTCAAGCTCCGAAGCAATTGAGTCCTTGGAGGAACTCGGCTTAGCTGCTGTCAAAGTTGAATATGTTGAGCTTGCTGGCGCGCGAGTGCGCGGTTTATGTGAAGCAGTCTATGGAGGCAGGAAAGTAAAATTAAGCGTGGGCTACGCTTGTAATCAGGAAAAGGAGTCGGTATTCCGATTAGGAAGATTTTAATAATTTCACAATAATATCACCAAAAAACTGTAAGAAATGGATATGGATGAAATTAGAGTCAAGGTGAAGAAAGACTTGGTTGAAGAAAAAGTCATTAAATTCCGAGGTCGGATAATGTTGGACACGTCGAGCACGGAAGAGGAGGCTAAGGCTAAGTTAGAAAAAATTGGACTGGTGGAGGTCTGCGTCAGTTTTGCGATTAACGGCTGGAAATTAGCGGCCGCCAAATTCAAAAAAACAATTATAACTATTCGGCTGGAAGTTCCGGCAGAAAGGGAGCAACATGGATGAAGATCAAATTATTGAAAAAGACATCAAGGAAGTAGTGCTTCAGGCCAAAAGCAAGGAAGCTGCCTATTACCAGTTACTGGCTCAAGGGTTCGAGAAAATCGTCTTAAACTTTATGAGTAATGGTCGTCGCTTATTCCGCGTTTGGAGACGAGGAAAAGAGCTGACTTCAGAAGGTTAGACAAGAGAAAGTATGACAGCGCCAGAGTAAATTTGGCGCTTTTTAAATATTCTTAAGAATAATATTTCCGAAGAATTGCGAACCGGTGCTGATGGTTATGTAGATATTTTAAGGTTAGAAGAAGATATCTGGGCGGGAGAGTTCAAAGCAAGGGTATAAAAAAAATCACCCTCCAGCACAGGAAGATGATTCTCGGATGTGAAACCCTTTGAGTCTCTTAAAAGACTTAAAGACATTATTATTATATTTGAATTGTGCTGGGGCGTCAATCATTTGACATAAACCCAATTAAATTATACGATAAGCGCATTATGGCGGACTTTAATAATCACTTAAAACCTAGAAGTCATGAGATATAATCGCATCAGCATTATCGCTGCCATTATTCGCAGTTTAGAGAAGATTAATAAACGTGAAGGTAGAGCTAGAAATAAAAGGAAAACCGAAAAAAAACGTCAGACCGGTAAGGATTAAGCCGGAAGCGGAGTATGAATAATTTAGAAAGGTGAAGATATGATGACGAATAAGAAAGTTGCGAGGCTAGTTGAGATTTTAGGAATCTCGGCCGAGAAGATCTGGTCGATGTTTGATCGGCCGGCTAAGCCTCTGGTGCCGGTCACTTCGGACCATGAAGAAGCGGGAGAGATTTTAGATAAAACCATTCCTGGCACAAAAAAATGCGATGCCGCTGCCCAGCAATATGAAAACTTGCTGAAAAAAGAACGGCCAGAATTATTTTAAAAAGTGTAAATATCAAGAGATTCCGCCCCGTATGAAAATATGGGGCTTTTTAATAACTAGTATCATTGTTTTGTCTATTTTTTCCGTATATTTGTGATTTCTTCACGATTATGAGGCCATTATCGTGAAAAAGTGGTAAAATTTGGTTGATTTTCACGATTATGGAGCTAATATCGTGAAAACTGGAAGCAACGGGCAGACTATGAGGATGTCAGATAATGCATTATAATTGATTATATTAATATAAATGATATATATGAAAACCCCTCAGATTAAAATCATCACCATCACGACACCCAAACATTACCAGCTACGTGGGTTATTATTCGGTTCCGAACGAGCCGAAACTATCTTCGTTTATCTTCATGGCTATAGTGGTAATATTTTTTCTCAGTCCGATTTCTTGGAGTCTTTGGTTGATAGCCGGACGGCAGTATTAACTTTCAGTAATCGCGGCCATGGCATCATAAATAACGTAGCTAAAGTTAATCCGCGCCGGCCTCTGGAGAAAGAGAGGATTATCGCTGGTGCCGCGCACGAGGTTTTTACCGATTGTGTTGATGATATTGCGGGCGCCGTTAGTCTGGCTAAGTCCTATGGCGCCAAGAATGTATATTTGCTCGGTCACTCCACCGGCTGTCAGAAAAGCGCCTATTATCTAGCCAAGAAGAATGACTCGGCTGTTAAAGGAGCGATCCTCCTCGCCCCAATGAGTGATTATGCTGATACTGTTAAGTTTACCGACAAGAAGGTCTATAGTAAGGCGCTGGCTTGTGCCCGGAAGATGGTGAAGGCGGGTCAGAGTCAAGACCTCTTGCCGTCCGATGTTTGGCAGATGCCCTGTGACGCCCAGCGCTGGCTCAGTTTGTATACGCCAGATAGCGTGGAAGAAATATTTAGCTATGCTTCAGAGCGGAAGCCAGTGACGCTCTTAAAGAACAAGAAACCGACTTTATATGTCCTGGCAGAGAATGACCAATACACTGATCGGCCGATTGCAGAGATCGCTGACTGGTTTAAGGATAATCTGAAAGGCCGGCCGGCTGAAGTTCAGATACTGGCTGGGGCGCCGCATAATTTCTATGGGAGTTTTGAACCTTTGAAGAAGATGATGCAGAAGTGGCTGAAGAAGGATTAGGGTTACGGATATAAACTCGAGGAGATAAATTTGAATAATATGAAATGTCTTTTTTGTGAGATAGCGAATAGTAAAGTCAACTCATTCAAGGTTTGGGAGAACGACGACTTTTTTTTATTTTTAGATAAAATGCCGATTAATCCCGGTCATTTACTGTTAATTCCTAAAAAGCATTATGAGTATATTTTTGATTTACCAGATCAAGATTATCAGGAAATTTTTCTAATCGCCAAGAAGATTGTGCCTGCCTTAAAAAAGGCCACGTCTGCAAGAACAATCGGGATGGCGATTGAAGGCCTGGGCATGGCGCATGCTCATATCCATCTAGTTCCTATTAATAATGGTAATGAGCTTAATCCCACCAGGGCTACTTCGGCTTCCGATCAGGGCCTACTAGAAATGCAGGCTAAGCTGATAAAATATTTATGTTCCAATACGACAAAAAAATAGATGAATGGTCACAAGCCATGATTAAGGGGCATGATGAGATCTGGGGCAGGCAGATTACTGTCGCTAATGGTACTGATCTTGTTATCACCAGAAACAGCTTGATTGATTATTTGAACGACTATACAGATAAACACCTTGAAGAGATTCTTTTGAGATTAAATAGGATGACCGGCTTATCGTACGGGGCGAGTGATATTGGTTTATTCATCAATACTATTCCTGTGTCACTGCATAATGCGAAGGATAAGTTTATTTCTATTAGCGCCTATCATCAATTTTTTACCTACCCCACAGTTATTATTCATGAACTATTTCATGTATATTTTTGCAACTATATTAGGACCGCTGAATTCCTTGCCCAAAATGGTATCAAGGATTTATCAGATATCATTTCATCAAAGGAAGAGAATGAGTTAAAGGAAATTGTGATAGTGATAATCAATGAAGAGTTTTCTGATTTGATTGATGCAGACGATGCCGGCTATCCTCATCATCTTAATTTAAGGAAGGAATTATTAATCCTGTGGGAGTCAGAAAACCATGATTTTTTTTCTTGGGTGCGACATGTAATTGAGGCATTAAAAAAAGGATAATAAATTATAGATATCTCAAATCCGTTCCACGCTTGGTTAATAAACAAAATCCTCAAGTAAGTTATAATTATTGTAATGATACAAGAATTTTACAGTCTTGCAGTAAAAATATTGATATGTTATCATAAATACAAATGCCTTATTTATTCATTTAAACTAGGCCCTGAGAACTCCCGCGAGGGAGTTCTTTTTTTAGAAAGAATCTTTGATTTTCTCTATTACTGATTTATAGATACTGCGGTTGAGGCGCCCGACTCTGTTGACGAGTCGTTTGCTACTGATTATTCTAATCTGTGAGATTAGCGCTGATATTTTTTTATCTTCAAATATAAAGCTGTAATAATATAAATTATTTTTAAGTTTGCTGGATAAAGGAACGGCTAATGCCAAGTCTTTGTTATATTTTTTGATTATTAGTATTGGTCTTTCGTGGCGGTAATGTTTTCCGTCTTCCTCATATCCAATATTTATTCCAAGACTTGCCCACCAAATTTCGCGAGCGTGAAATAATATTTGATTAGTATTTCTTGTAAAATGTATTTTTGATTTATATTCAGCCCACTTGATGAAGTTTGATTTTTTTTGATTGTCTATTGATTTATTCTCCATACAAATAGTTATGTAAATTATGCGTATTTAGTATAGAATTTCCCACCTTAAGAAAAAATAAATTATAAATAATATATATTTTAATAGTAAAAAAGCCGCTTATTTAAAGCGGCTTGGTAATCAGGGGCGAGGTAGTTTTATTCTGGACGTTCGATTAGCAAGGCTATTAGGCTCGTGGCAAAAATTGTCATGCAGGTTCCGCCGAGACCAAGAAACAGTCCGAAAGAGAAACCACCAAACCATAGGTAGGTGACTGTGGCGAGTATCGGCGTGAAAATGCCGAAAATTCTTAAAGAAATGGCAGTCATATCAATTACCGGTGCTATCATGCTACCATTTTTATCATACATAAAATGCTTGTCCCGGCGATAATGCTTGAAGAAGGCAGATAAAATGAAGACAATAACTAAGCACATGGCTAACCATCGCCAGGCGCCGATAGTACTGTCCGCAGTTTCTGGGATAAACCTTTGTATTACCCAAGAGATAAAAATAAGGAATAAGCCAGCTCCAGAGGCCACGAGAATTGCGATTTCCGAATTTTTTCGGGAGGCCATCATTTTTGAAATAATGTTTACAATTTTCATTGGTTCGAATTTTTCATGTTAAAGAATTATTAATCATTGTCATCATCATCTATGTTTATGAACCAGACAGCTAGGCTGTTGACGTAGATAGCGACCATGGTGCTGCTTAGCCCAATGAACAAGCCTATCAGCGGCAGAGCAAATAATATGCTCATGACGGTTACGGTGATAACGGTCGCGGCGATGCCGAACAATAAGGCGCGGGCCGTACCATTGATAATCGGCCCGACCAGATAACCTTCCGCATCTTTATCCTTGAAGAATTTCAAACTAAAATGCTTGCTGAATAAGATGAGGATAAAAACCATGAGGAAGATGAGTAAGACCCATTGCCAATCGGGAAAGGTAAAATGTTTTAGGTCTTCTGTTGCTAATACTGTGGGCGCTGCGAGTAAAACTATTACTACAGTCCCGATCAGGGAGGCGATAAGAATAGCAATTTCTGCATGTTTCTTGTTTGATAGTAGTGTTCCGAAAATTACATTATTTTTCATGTGTCTAAATATTTGATTGTTAAAGAAAGATTTACCTTCTTAAATTATAATAATTATGAGGTATTGTCAAACATCTTTGACACACTACCCATAATTATGATAAATTTAGACCAGAGAATATCATATGCCTAAAGCTATCAAAAAAGCTGTCAAAAAGGCTAAAATTGAGCCTAAAATAACGATAAAAGCGGTTAAAAAGACGGTTAAAACCCGTCCGGTTTTAGCGGCGCAGCCTAAGGTTAAGGCTAAAGCGGTAAAAACCGCGAAAACTGCTGTAAAAACATCGGTTAAGCCTAAGAAACCGGCCGTTAAAGCTAAAACTCCTACTAAAGTCTATAAAATCAAGGCTAAGCGGACTCTGAAAGGGAAGGTCGTGCCTTTAATCGAACCGAAGTTCCTGATTGACTCTGATGGCGACGGTTTGAGCGACTGGGAGGAGGTTAATGTTTTTAAATCTGACCCCTATAACGCTGATACTGACGGCGATGGCGTGCCTGACGGGGAAGAGTTGAAACAGGGCCGGAATCCGGCCACCGGCCAGAAGATGAAGGATTTTTTCATTCCTCACGCTGGTAATAATTACCATCCGCACGCTCTCCATCCGCGTCGCCTGATCTTCCATGCTGTGGCCGCTATTGCGGTTAAGTTAGTGGTGGTGATGTTTGTGGCTTCATACCCACTGCTAGCCTGGATGACGCCTGATATCGCGGCCGGGGAAGGCCGGAAGATTATTGCGCTCACTAATGAATTAAGATCCAGTCTATCTCTTAAGGCCTTAGTTGAAAGCCCGAAGCTTAACGCTGCGGCTGCCAAGAAAGTCGAAGACATGTTCATTAATCAGTATTTCGCCCATGTCTCGCCGCGCGGTTTAGACCTCGAGCATTTCCTGGCCTTAGTCGGCTATCGCGACTATGCGGTCGTGGGCGAGAACTTGGCGATGGGTTATGCTAACGCCGAGGAAGCGATGGCGGCTTGGAAAAAGAGCCCGACTCATTACGCCAATATAATTGATGAAAATTATTCGCAAATCGGCGTCGGTTTAGCCGGCGGCACATACTCTGATACTGACACGGTTTTCATGGCTCAGTATTTTGCTTTGCCGAACACTGTCGAAGCTGAAGCAGCGAAGCCGGTGGTGAAAGTTGCCCCTGATAAGGCCGTGGAGGCTGGTCAGCAGGCGGTCCTGTCCGAGAAGACCATCGCCCCGAAAAAAGTGGCTGTAGCCCCGCTCCTGACCCCGAAGCAAGCGACTATTACGGTTGATACTCCGGCCGGGAAGCCGGCGGAGAAGGTGATTAAAGTTGAGGCTCTCTTGCCGAGTGAAACTCAGAGTGCGGTGGCCTCGGTGCAAGATACAAATATTGTTTTGACTCCAGTAGTGAGTGATAGTCCGGTCTACTCCGAAGCGGCTAAACCAGCCGAAACTTTATGGACCGGGCAAATCGCGGTGGCTAATGCGCCGGCAACCGAGGCGACTGTCGTACCGCCGAGTATCGTGGCGACCGACAAAGCAGGGAACACCGCGCAAGTGATGGTGAGTCCCGAGAGCGTGAAGCCGCAAGTCACTTCGCTGGCTGCTCAGTACCGCTTGTTTAAGGCGCATCCGAATTCCGGACTGGGGAAGATTTTTGATGCCAGCGCTACTTATTTCTATATTCTCTTGGGTCTGATGATGTGCGTCCTCGGCCTCAATATCTTTATTAATATCCGCAAGCAGCATCCGCATGTGATTATGTCGGGCTTGGGGCTGATTGGGTTGTTGATTATGTTGATTGTGTTCTAATTATAGATAAGTTAGATAAAAAAACTTCTAAAAATAATTAGAAGTTTTTTAATTTGACATGATTTTGTGATTCGTGTTTGTGCATAAATAACCTATATTTAATGATATTTTGTATTTACACAAGCACTCTCCTGTGCTAAGGTTTAAGCGTCAATAAATATATTTTATAATATTGTTAAAGACATATTTATATATAGAGCTTAAAAAAATAATAAAAAAATAAGATTTATCATAAGATAAATTAAATTTTTCAAAAAATTATGAAAGCAGCTATCGCGAACCAGCGTTTTTGTGTAATGAAGTATCTTTTGATGTCTGTGACCGCTATTGTTTTAGGCGGTTTTTTTGTATCTGATGCTCACGCAGTTAATATGTCAACAACGTTAAATGTTGTTAATAGCCCGGTTAACGCCACTTACTATAATGCTATCGTGAAGACGGCTAATCGCCTGGTCACTTTGCAGAACAGTAACGGATCATGGGATTGGGTAGTAACTGGAGCCACTGGTCCAAGTGCCGCAACTTATTTAAACGTCTCT
Organism: Candidatus Falkowiibacteriota bacterium; assembly: GCA_009885285.1. Lineage (GTDB taxonomy): Bacteria > Patescibacteriota > Patescibacteriia > Patescibacteriales > UBA12465 > UBA12465. The sequence goes on along the minus strand of VFKX01000060.1, from coordinate 17,002 downwards.
GGTGTCACGGCTGAAGGACTGCTTAGTGCCTATAAAGTTACCGGCGACCAGGCATATCTGGAAGCTGCCAAGAAGTCTGGTGATTATATAATTACTAACATTGACTCTTCTTCTCCAAAAAACATTAATGCCTATAACGTCCTTTTCTTGCAGAAATTATCCGCTGAATCTGGTGTTGCTAGCTATGCCACCAAAGCCGCTGAATATTTTCAGGCTATCTATTCTGCACCATCTACCATGTGTGCGAGTGGATGTTTAGATGCGGCTGGTTTACTGGCTGGAGATAAGATAAAAAGAGGAGCTGTGACTACTCCTGATGGTATTGTGATGTGGGATTTAGTTCCGTATGTTGAGTATGCAACTTTAGTAAATGATACTGTTCATGCGACAGAAATTGCTAATGCTATTATTGCTGAAGCCACTAGTACTGCATTTGTCAGTACCGTTAATAATTATGATTTAGGTTTAGCTGCCTCTCTAAAAGCTGCTAAATTAATTAATGATGACGCTAGTGTTGCTACTTTTTCCAATAATTTAGTAGCTGATACTGCTGCCGGTTATTTAGGATCATATGGAAAAGTGACTGATGGCAAAGTTCAAGTTACTTCCTATGCTTTAAGATCTCTTAAGTTAATTTCTGATTCTCGGGCTAGCGATGCTGCTTCGTACTTAGCTAGCACAAGTGTGTTTATTACCACTGGTGGTTGGTTAGATACTGATAGTAATGAATATGCAGAGATTGACTCAGAAGCTGTTACCGCCTTAGCCAGTATGCTACCGCAGGTTGTTCAATATTATACAATTCACGATGCGCTGATAGTAGCTCATGATGGTGATACTATTAAAATAGCTCCTGGAGACTATAATTTAGTTAAGGATGATGTGACTATGGTTTCAGGCCAAGCTGGTTGGTACATGGCTGTCACTAAAAATAACCTGACTTTTGTCGGTGTTGATGCAAGTGGTAATGAAATTACTCAAGCATCAGACGTGGCAGCTAATATTTATAGCACCCAGGAAACACCTAATGGTTCTTGGGCTTCACAGAACTTGATTACAGTTTTTGGTGACAACGTCACATTCAAAGGTTTGGGAATTATGAATAAGATTGAACCGAATAAGGCGATAGAAGTGCTGGGAAATAATTTCCGAGCTGAAGCTTGTCAGTTCAATCCAATTTCAAAAGCTCTGTATGCTAATGTAGATAATTATAACGGTGATGATATTTCTAAGTATGGCTCCGGTGTTTATTTTAATAATAACCGAGCTACTTCTTCTAGAACCGCGACTGTGATAAATAACATCTTCAATAATTCCGGAGTTACTTTTGATAGCTTCTTGGATAATTGGACTGTTGATATTAGTCATAATTTATTTGATGGTAATAAGGTGTGGAGCTGGACAGATAAAGATGGATTCCATAGCCAATATTATTCTGCAATCGGAGCTACAACCTGGGACAATCAACCGGACTTTACCGGCAGTGCTTTAAATATTCATGATAATAAATTCATGAATATGATTGATGGCCAGATCTTATTAAAGATTAAAAATGAGATGACTGGAGCATTTAATGCTACTGAAAATTACTGGGGTGTTGTGACTGGCCCGACAGCTAGCTCAACTTTAGGGAACGTTGTCTATAATCCTTGGTATATTGATGAGCCGATGACAACCTTAAGTAACGTAGCCACTCTCACCGCCTTTTCCATCTATAACCAGAGCGGAGCAACTGAACTGAATGAAACTAATAAGACAATCAAGATAACTATGCCCAGCGGTACAAACGTTGGCACGCTTCTTGCTTCATTCTCATTTTCCGGAGCGTCAGTTAAGGTAGGGACTACTACTCAGTCTAGCGGAGTAACAGTCAATGATTTTAGTGGCCCTGTTACATACACCGTTGTGGCTGGTGACAGCACAACTCAAGATTACGTTGTGACTGTAAAAGTTACTCCACTTGATCCGGGAGGTAGTGTTGGCGGTGGCGGAGGATCATATACTCCTCAGACTTGCTCAAGTGTAGTTTATGGCGAATGGGGCAATTGTGCTGGCGGCACTCAGTATAGAGATATTACTAGCCAGATTCCTTCTTCTTGTTCGCTAACAGCTGAACAGCAAGTCGCCCGCTCACGAACATGCGGCCAGGCTAATAATGATAACGGTAATAACGGCGTTAATAACGGAGAAAACAACGGTCAGAAGAATGGACAGGGAAATGGTCAACAGAATGTTGGCGGACAGCAGGTATTAGGTGTTCAGAAATATGCAGTCGGTACCTTGTTCCGCTCTAAGCTTAACGGCAAGATTCATGTTGTTGTGAGCGAAAATACCTTGAAGTATGTATCTAGCCTTAAAGAATTAGCCAAATATAAAGGCAAAGTGATTATCTCGGTTGACGAGAGCGTTATTGCTTCATATAACCAAGTGTTAGGAAGCCAGAAATATACTAACGGCACCTTAGTCCGTTCCAAGGGTGATAAGAAGGTCTTCGTCATTATAAACGGCGTTAAGGTCCATATCCGCTCCTTGGCTGAATTGGCTAAATACGCCGGTCAACCAATCATGCAAATTGAATAATATAGTTTCAAGAGAAAACATAAAAGAGTCTGGAAGAAATTCCAGACTCTTTTATGTTTTGAAGATTAGTGAAACATAAGAATATAGGGATTAATTATGTTTACAGCCCCCGCTCTCATGTGCTAGGTTTAAATTATATAATTAATCGATTCCTTTGAGGAATCATTAGACAAACTCATTCATATGAATAAAGTCCAAAGCTTGACCCGTTCCTTGGTTAGACAAAAACTCGCCCTCTTGATTTTCGCCTTGTTACTTGGCACCTGCTTCGTGTTTCAAACTGCTAGCGCCATCGAGATTCCCGGCGACATCGACCGTGATGGGGATGGCATTTATGATTCTCTGGATAACTGCGTCAATCTCGCTAACGCTGATCAGTCTGACGTTGACGGCGACGGTATTGGTAATGTCTGTGATAATTGCGCGAACTTAGCTAACGTCACTCAAGCTGATGCTGATAATGATCATCTGGGTGATAGCTGCGATAATTGCGCTTCAGTTGCAAATTCCGATCAAGCCGATGATGATTGTGACCATCTTGGTAATGCCTGCGACAATTATATGTGCAGGGCGACGGGAAAAGAAGTGTGCGGCGATTCTCTTGATAACGACTGCGACGGCCTGACCGATAACGGCTGTGCGGATATAACTGCTCCGACCGGCTATTTTTCCGACTTAGCGAGCAATGCCGAAATCTCTGGTTTAAACTTAGTTATCAATGTGACGACCGCTGATTCCGAATCTTTAGTGAAGGATGTCTGCCTGCAATACGGTACTAGTACTCCGGCTAATAGTATTAAGTGCCTAACGTTAAGCGAACGCGACGGGAATAGCTATAATTATGCCGCCTCCTTTAACTTTACCTGGGACACCACTGCCGTATCTGATGGCCAAAATAATCTCTATGCCGTCTTAACCGATAATACCGGTAATATTGCGACTTTGACATTACCCGTCATCATTAATAATTACGGACCAGGTACCTTAGGTAATCCGGCGCCGATTACAAATTGCCAAGAACTTCAGGACATTGATCAGCACATGATCTGGCACTATGAACTGAAGAATGATATTGATTGCGCTGATTCCAAGAACTGGAATAGTGGCCACGGCCTCCTGCCGATTGGCGGTTCATCCTCAAGCTTTACCGGTTCGCTACAAGGTAATAATTTTAGTATTTTTGATTTATATCAAAATGTCAGTGACAATAGCGGCGTCTTTAATACTTTAGGTACTGGAGCTAAAATCAGTGGAGTAAATTTCCGTCGCGCCGATATTCGTTGCGGCTCTCAATATTGTGGCGGCATTACGAATTTAAACTTCGGAACAATTGACCAGAGTTCTATTGTCGGTAAGCTCCAGTGTACCGGCAAATGCGGCGGCTTCGCTTCGCAGAACTCCGGCCTGATTTCTCAGAGCTGGGCTGATATGACGATCGGTGAAGGCGGTTATGCTGGCTTAATTGCCGGACAGAATTATGACGGCCTGATTGAAGATTCTTATACCAAGGGTCGTGTGACCACCTACCAGGGCGGCGGCCTCGTCGGCTTAAATGAACATTGGATTAGCGGTGGCATGATTACCAATTCATATTCTACGGTTCAGGTTAGTGACTACTCTGGCAATGGCGGCTTAATCGGCTGGCAGTATGCCGGTGGGAGTCAAAGCGGTTCCTATTGGGATAAAGATACTTCGGGGTACACCAGAATGTGCGGATCAGATGCTGGTGGGACTAATTGCGATAATACTCATGGCCTGACGGACGTTGAGATGAAGTCTCAGCCTAGCTTTGTTGGCTGGGATTTTGAGAGTATTTGGGCGATCAATGAGAGCCTGAATGACGGCTATCCTTATCTGCGCTGGCAGACCAGCTTTACCGAGGCGGATAAGACTGCCCCAGTTATTACACTAAGCGGCAACACGATTGTTAATGTCATGGTCGGAAATGATTATCAGGACGCCGGCGCCACGGCGCTAGACAATGTTGACGGCGATCTTACAAAAGCCATGGTAACTAAAAACCCGATATCATCATCAAGTCCGATTGGTGCCTATTCTGTTGCCTATAACGTCAAAGATGACGCCGGTAATATTGCTAAGACTGTAACGAGGACGATAAACATTGTGGCCAAAGAGGAGAAGAAGAATGGTAATCAAGGCGGAGGCGGTTCCGGCGGCAGTGCTCCAGCTTGTGCCTCTGTTTTCTATGGCCCTTGGGGTGATTGCGTTAATCAAGTGATCCAATATCGCGATGTATTGATTCAAGAGCCGGCTATTTGCTCGATGACGGCTGCTCAACAATTGGCTCGCGCGCAGGCCTGCAGTAGTCAGCTGGGAGGGGAAGATGAGCGCTTAGGCTTCCAGACACTAAGCAAACCGGGTCTCGCTAGTTCGACGCCTATAAAGAAAGTTTTAGGCACTCAGACATTCCGCAATGGTACCCTGGTTCGCTCACGCACCAATCCGCGCATTTATATTATTGTTAACGGACGGAAAGTTCACATTCGGACCTTAAAGGAGCTCTTTAAATATATTGGTCAGCCGATTTTGGCGATTGATTAGGGGATTCAAGAGAAAAATTGTATAAAAAAAGAACCTGTACGCCAGCTGGTGGGCGGGTTTTTTTATTTTGAGCCTGTCGTTAATTTGTACATGATTAGCTAGTTTAATCAGGTAATTTCCTTAGTAATTAAGTAAATAAGCCTAAACATCTTCCATTATTTGACAATATACTATAATAATGTCAATATACAATCATAAACAAATACTGAAATTCTTTAACAAATAAATAATAAAAAAGGAGAAAATAGTAATGAAAACAAAGTTATTTAGATTATTCGCTGTTATGGCTATAGCCATAACCATTTTGTCGGCTTGCCATCCTGATGAGCCTATATCCCCAATCATTCCGCCCGTTATGGCCGGGATTGTGATTAAACCAGCTACCGCTATCAGTTTTACCGCGGCCACGCTGAACGCTAAAGTCGTGCCCCATGAGGACGGTACCAAGGTTTGGTTTACTTACGGAGCTGAGGGATTGGCTACAACAGTTACCGATACCCTTGATGTTACTTATTCTGGACAGGACTCAGTCGATGTTTATCTGACTGTTACCGGACTGCAAGCTGGTACAGCTTATGTTTACACCGCTGGAGCTAAGAACAGGGCTGGTGTCAGCCCTATCACTTCAGCCAGCCGGTTCACTACTTACAAAGAGTTGGTTAAACCCGGTGTTGTTGTGAAGCCAGTGACTAATGTCACTCTGACATCAGCCAAGCTTAATGCAAAAGTAAAGCCGAATGAGGACGGGACGAAAGTCTGGTTTACTTACGGCTTAAAGAACGCTACCGCTACCATTACCGACACTTTGACAGTCACATATTCAGGTTTGGATTCTATTGACGTTTCTTTGTCTATTTCCGGACTGCAGGTGGGAGGTGAATACTCCTTTACCGTTGGAGCGAAGAATGTGGCCGGAATAACAGTGACAGAAGTAGCTAAGTTTGCCACTTATGCCGTGACTGACTATGATGGCAATATGTATCATGCGATTAAGATCGGCGACCAAACTTGGTTGCAGGAAAACTTCAAAGGCACGCATTTTGCTAATGGCGACCCCATTCCGAATGTCACTGATGGAACAACTTGGGCCGCATTAACTACCCCAGCCTATTGCTGGTATAATAACGATGCCGAGATAGGTAAGGTTTACGGCGGCTTATATAACTGGTATGTGGCTAGTGATTCCAGAGGGTTGATTAGTGGCTGGCATATGCCTACAGGTATGGAATGGAGTCATTTAGGAGAACTAGTGGATCCTGTTCCGAATTGCAGTGCATGTAGTCAGGGCGGCCCAGAGACTGGTATTAAATTAATGGAAGTCGGTTTTACCCATTGGCTATATTCAGCTATGGTGGCGACTAATAAGTCAGGTTTCACCGCTTTACCTAATGGCGGTATGGGTGAGCTCACTAGAAATTCAGGTATAGCCGAGTTTCATGAACTAGGCAAGTCGGCTAATTGGTGGTCTTCCGATGCTTTTGGCTCCGGGGCTGTCATAGCTGAAATCAATGCCAATAATTGCGAGTTCGCATATAGCAAGATTATGAAATTCCAGTTAGGAACCGGTATTCGTTTGATGAAAAATTAGTGTTAATGGGGCGCTGCAATGAGCGCCCTTTTTTTATATTGCTATAGAATTCGATAAATTGTATAATAATTATAAGAACTGGGATATGAAAAAATGTAAATTAATTAAAAGGATGAAAAAAATCTTAAAAGATTATAAATTTTTGAGCTTGGCGGTCCTGCTTTTTTTATGTTTCATCCCTTTTCTTGTGTTTGGGGAAGGAACTAATGAATCCGGTTATCGATCCTTGGCTTATCAAACTACTCCGTCTATGAGGCCGTATGGCGTATTCAAAGGTCTTAGAGTCTGTAATACTACTGGAACTGACTATTTTATCCCGACGGCCTCGAATGCCGACTGCTATCTTTTGTAAATCATCGTCCCTCTGGCACCTATATTTTAGATTGTGGCGATAATATCTGCCAGAGTTGTCCTTATACGTTTAGCGAATCTTGCTCGACTTGCCCCAATGATTGCGGTCAATGTGCTCCGTATTGCGGTGATGGAACTTGTAATGGCAGCGATACCTGTGGTAATTGTCCGGGGGATTGCGGCGCCTGCGCTACTTGTACTGGCTGGAGTTATACCGCTTGGAGTTCCTGTAGCGGCAACTCAATGACCAGATCAGTCACGGCGAGCTACCCGACCGGATGTGTCGGAGGCAGCCCGGTTTTGAGTACATATTGTAATTGCAATACTAACAGTAATTGCACTGGCTGCCAAAGCAATGTTTGCTGTAATTCCACGTCTGGTACTTGCAGCGGAAATATTTGTACATATAGCGTGAAATGTCCGTCGAGTAACTGGTATGGCACCTGTAGTAATGGTTGTCGGCCATCTGGTTGCCAGACATCTCCTTCCTCTTACGCTTCTCAGTGCGGTGCTTGCGGCGGCGCTCCTAATCTCGGAACTTGTGCGCCATAATAATTTCTTTGCTACATTGATATGATTAAAAAAAGCGTTAAAATCTTAAGCATCGTTGTCATTCTCTTGTTTATCATCTTGGCGGCGATGTATTATCTGCGCAGTCAGGGTTTGCTCGCGCAGATTTTTGGACGGCCCGATGTCCAAAAGACGGGTGCCATACCTTTGGATGAGTTTGGAAAACCGTTGACTGATGTGTCAGTGGTAGAGTACGGGCCGAAACCTGTTCCTTTGGAATTTATGAATGAAAATGATGTGTCGGAAAAAAAGTTAGCTACCGGTACGCGCATGCAGGTGCTAGAGCGCAATGCCTCGGGTACAGTGACGGCCTATAAGATTATTAAAGATGATAAAGACATCTTGAAAGAGTGGTAATGACTAGCAATAGTTAAAGATAAGAAAGAGTTCGGTCTGCCAGCTGGCGGATCGGGCTCTTTTTTCTTGACAAGCGGAAACTCAGCCAATATAATAAAAACTTCTTTAACAATTTAAAACTAAATAATGGAAGAAAGAATTAGCAAGATTGATGAGATAGATGATCTCATTCCGATTAGGAACGTGATGATTTCCGTCTATGATACCGCCGGTCTGGAAATGCTCATTTCCGGACTGCTCGAGCTCTGTCCCAGCGCGGTCATATATGCGGCGCCCCATAATTATGCCTACGTGAAGGCGCTGATTTTTCTTAAGAAGAAAAAAGTTCCGTCTATCACTATTGGTCGTCTATCGGCTGGAGGCCGGGCCTATAAGGCTAAACACTCCGATGTCTTTTTCTCGCTGGTAGGAGGCGGATATCAAACTGAAGGAGAGAAGGGCGGGGCTACTAAAATAGTACCCATTGACTTAGCCGTCATCAATCTCCGACCCATTACTGCGCTCGGCAGTCCTGATGACTACAAGAGTGTCATTCAGCGTATTGATGTCTATGGTCACGCTGCCTTGTCGGTAGCGATAGCTAATTCCTTTCAAGTGATGAGTTTGTCGCGCCCTGATGATTATCAGCCCTTTCTCAAAGAAATTGAGGAACTTGAGGGTCAGAATTGTTTTGCTACCAGACTAAAGATGGCAAAACTCAGCGCTATGACTCTACAGAGCTATAGCGAAGCCTATACCCGAGCTTTGGGAGCAGTCAGTATTGACGAAGCTAAAGCGTGTTTTAGGGAAGTAAATTGTCTGGCTCCGACAAAAATCAAAAAAAAGAGCGAAAGTTAAACACGGTCGTAATAATCCGACCAACCCTTAAGAAGCCTGCTAAAATAGCGGGCTTTTATTTTTGAGCTAGATTTGATAAATATTAATAATTATGGTATTTGTTTAGTATGAAGAAAAGATTAAAATACCTAGTTGTTTTGCTATTGCTGCTCTTAGCGGTGTTTTTGACAATGGTAGTTTTAACGGTCTGCAAGTATAAGAACGATATAGTTAATCAGCCAGTAACTAGTTCTTCCGCAATTGAGCCAATCAGATGGCTGACTTATACAAGTCAGGCTAATGGTTTCATTTTCAGTTACCCTGAGAAATCCATTTATCATTCGTATTGGACTTATGATTCTCCAGAAGTTTCTAATCTTGATACTTATATTCCGACCACCGTTTCAGAAAATGACAATATCGTTTATGTTCGTGCGGGAAAAATTGGTTTTGAACAAGCTGATTATGAATATAAGAGCGATGTTAATGGTGACGGATCTCTTAATTACGGAGTAGCCTGGAGAATGGATGTCAGAGATGTTGCCAGTGATGCTGAGCTTAACAGGTTTATACTCCATCAATTTGGATCCGCTTGCACCTATAACATAGTTCAGGGTGCATACAAGGGAACATTCGATGTCTCTTTGATTGGTGATGGCAAAGGTATTATTAATTCAGACTGTGTTATTAATGCTGCTCACCATATCAAATACAGCCCAGCTAGTCATAAAGTGGCTTTCTGGCACACCGGCCAGGAATGCCAGATCGGCTTAAATTTTGATAATTGTTTTGATAAGAGAATCTCTCAATCATTTAGGTTTTCTGAATAAGACAGTAGTATTGGCTTAACTTCCCGGACTCCCGTTTGGGGGTCCGTTTTTTTAAGGAATCTTACCCCATCTTGCCCTTGACTGTTCTCATAAAATACGGTAATATTGCATAAGACCTAATGTTTAATTACGTCGCGCACGTAGTTTTTTTTATTTTATTTAATCTTAGCCTTATAATATGGAAATCCGTAACATCGCCATTATCGCTCACGTTGACCATGGCAAAACAACCTTAACCGACGCTTTAATGAAACAGACTGGCATGAATGACTCCGGCGCCAGCATGGACTCTAATGACCTGGAAAAAGAGCGGGGTATTACGATTTATTCCAAGAATACTTCGGTCTTTTACCGTGACACCAAGATTAATATCGTAGACACCCCTGGCCATGCCGATTTCAGCTCCGAGGTTGAGCGTATCTTGCGTTCCATTGACTGCGTGCTTTTACTCGTCGATGCCCAGGAAGGACCGATGCCTCAGACCAAATTCGTTTTGAAAAAATCTTTAGAATTGGGCTTGAAGCCGATTGTCGTCATCAATAAAATCGATAAGCCGGCCGCCCGCTCCGAAGCGGTCGCAGAAATGGTTTATGAATTATTTTTAGATTTAGGTGCCACTGATGAACAATTAGATTTCCCGGTTATCTACGCCGCTGCTAAGCAAGGCTTTGCAAAGCGTAAACTTGAGGATGAATCCGATTCTTTATTCCCCTTGTTAGATTTGGTTTTGGAACACGTTTATCCTTCTTCCGACCCAGTTTTAGAAGGTAAGCAATTACTCGCTCAGCCTTTCAATTTAGCCTATGATAACTTCTTGGGCCGCTTGGCTATTTGCCGCGTTTATGAAGGCAAGATTAAGGTTGGCCAAACTGTTTATGTTGAGAATTTAAATGGCCAGACACGCCAAGGCAAGACAACTAAGTTATTTACCTTCAAAGGCATTGGTCGTCAGGAAGTGGCGGAGGCTGTCGCTGGCGACATCGTGATGGTGGCAGGACTCCCTGACATCTATATCGGCGAAACTATCGCTGAAGTTCCGGAACAATCTCCATTACCGGCTATTAAAATTGATGAACCGACAATTTCTTTAAGCTTCTTGGTTAATAATTCTCCGTTTGCCGGCAAAGAAGGTAAGTATGTTACCAACCGCCAGATTAAGGAACGCTTGGAGAAGGAACTGGAAGTGAACGTCGGTTTGAAGATTGATTTCTCTGACATGAATTCCTATAAAGTTTTCGGCCGTGGTGAATTGCATATCGCTATTCTTTTAGAAAATTTACGCCGCGAAAATTTTGAACTTCAGGTTTCTCAGCCTCAGGTTATTATCCGCGAGGAAAATGGTGAGAAGCAGGAACCTTATGAAGAAGTGACAATTGATATCCCGGAAGCTCAGACTGGCGTTGTCATGGAAAAGATTTCCAAGCGTAAGGGTCGCTTAGTGGATATGAAGAATCATAATGGCCAAGCTCGTTTGATTTTCGACATGCCGACTCGTGGCTTGCTCGGTTACCGTAACGAATTCGTGGTTGATACTCGCGGCGAAGGTATTTTATGCACTCATTTCTCTGGCTTCAAGACTTATGCTGGCGAAATTGAAAAGAACCGTTTGGGCTCTATGGTTTCCATGGCCACCGGTAAAGCTTTGGCTTTCTCTCTTTGGAATTTACAGGACAGAGGCGCTATCTATATTTCTCCAAATACTGAAGTTTATGAAGGTATGGTTATCGGTAACGCTGCCAAAGGTAATGATATGAACGTCAATCCGATTAAGGGTAAGCAGTTGACCAACGTCCGTGCTTCTGGATCTGATGAAGCTATTTTACTGACTCCTCCTTTAGAATTAACTTTGGAACGCGCTTTGAGCATCATGAATGAAGATGAATATTTAGAAATTACTCCGAAGAGCATCCGCTTACGCAAAATGTTCTTGACTGAAAACGACCGCGTTAGAGCCAAACGTTAAGCTCTCGGCTCATGTTGGTGATTACGCGCAGCGCTAAAATATTAGCGCTTAAGTTAACCATATTTATTATCGTGGCTTCCGGCTTGCTCTGGTCAGCCGATTATTATGCTCGTACCCGGAATATCGATGTAATCGAGTCCGGAGCCTTTTTAAGTTCGGCGACCAGTACTCAAGAAATGGCCGCTCAGACTATGGCGGGCATTGAGGCTGTGAACAGTCCTGATTTGAGTTTAGCGCTGGCATCATCGAGTGACCTGCACGATCAATCACTCACTGCACCGATTCTGATGTATCATTATATTTCCGCTCCAACTGCCATAACCAGTCTGCCGGGTCTATATCTCGACCCGGTAATCTTTGAGAGCCAGCTGCAAGAGATTGTTAAAGGCGGTTATGAAACTGTTTTCATGTCGCGCTTAGCGGTGGAAATAAGAAACGGGGCGGACTTGAAGAATAAGGCTATTACTCTGACTTTTGATGACGGCTATGAGGACTTCTATCTTAATGCTTACCCTCTCTTGAAGAAATATAATTTGAAAGGCACTTTATATATCATCGTTAATGCTTTGGACAAGCCGGGCTATATTACCAGCGAACAACTTAAAGAAATGGCAGTTAGTGGCCATGTAGAAATTGGTTCGCATACTTATAATCATCCCGATTTGCGGACTAAGGATAAAGCAGCGCAATATTATGAAATCAAGGGGAGTAAGGATACCTTGGAAGATATTTTACAAAAGCCGGTTTTGACCTTTGCTTATCCTTATGGCTATCATAATGACATGACTCTGAAAATAACAGCGGAGGCCGGCTATCTCGGGGCGATTTCCGTTATTCCAGGCACGAAACATGAGGCAGATAATCCGTGGCTGATCACTCGTTTACGGCCGGGAAATCGGAGCGGGGAAGAGTTTGCTAAGTGGCTTAATTTTGGTAAATGAAGTATATTATATCCTATAATATAAAAAGGATAGGATGTAAATTTTAGACTTGACAGTATTAGAAAATTAATGTTAAATGATATGAACCCTTAAATAAGGTTCTGTATCTTTAACAATTAAATATAATTCTAAATTTAAACTTGAGAAATATGAAAACTATAACTGGAAGAGAAGAAAATTATTCCCAATGGTATTTAGATGTTATTGCTGAAGCTGACCTAGCTGAACATTCAGTTGTCAGAGGTTGCATGGTAATCAAGCCATACGGATATGCAATCTGGGAGAAAATTGTTAGTATAGTTGATTCTATGCTAAAAGAAATGGGTGTAAAGAATGCATATTTCCCTATGTTTATCCCTCAGAGTTTCTTGGAAAGAGAAAAGAAACATGTTAAAGGATTCTCTCCTGAGTTAGCCGTGGTTACTCATGGCGGCGGGAATAAGCTGAGCGAGCCGCTAGTTGTTCGTCCTACTTCAGAGACTATTATTTATGATTCTTTTTCTAAGTGGATTAATTCTTATCGAGATCTGCCTTTGATAATTAATCAATGGGCTAATGTTGTCCGCTGGGAGATGCGGCCGAGATTATTCCTGCGCACTACTGAATTTCTTTGGCAGGAGGGACATACTGCTCATGCGTCTTTGCAAGAAGCTGATCAGTATTCGCTTAAGATATTGAATGAAGTCTATAAAAAGTTTGTTGAAGAGTATCTTTCAATGCCTGTATATACCGGACAGAAATCAGAAGGAGAAAAATTTGCCGGTGCATTAAGGACTTATTGCATAGAAGCACTGATGCAGGATGGCAGATCTTTGCAGGCGGGCACATCCCATAACCTATCGGATAATTTTTCTAAATCTTTTAATGTTGCTTTTCTTGACGAAGATGGGCTGAGAAAAAACGTCTTTCAGACAAGCTGGGGCGTTAGTACTAGACTTATCGGCGGATTGATAATGATCCATAGCGATGATAAGGGATTGGTTTTGCCGCCTAAGATAGCGCCTATACAGGTAGTAATTATTCCTATCAGACCTAATCAAGCTATTCTGGATGCGATCAAGCTGATAAAGTCTGACTTGAATGGCCTTTCTGTCGAAGTTGATTTGCGCGATAATCTTAATCCTGGAGAAAAGTATTATGAATGGGAAAAGAAAGGAGTTCCTTTGAGAATTGAAATCGGGCCAAAAGATTTGGAAAATAATAAAGTAGTTATGGTCCGTCGAGATACTGGCATTAAATCGGATTGCGCCATAGGTAATATCGGCCAGATAGCTCAAGAAATGATGGAATCAATCCAAAAAAACCTTTTTCTAAGGGCAGAGGAAAAACGGAATCTTAGCAATAAGAACGCTTCTTCTTGGAGTGAATTTGAGCATGGCATAAAAACAGGCGGCTATGTCTTTGCGCATTGGTGCGGAGAGGAAGACTGTGAAGCTGACATTAAGAAAAAGGTTAAGGCTGTCAGTCGATTCTTGCCTTTCGAGGCTGAAGAGGAAGTAGGGCCTCACACCTGTATTAATTGCGGCAAAGAAGTTAAAGAAGTGAAGCGCTGGGCATTTGCCAGAGCGTACTAATAATCTGTATAAATTTAAAGAAGAAAGGGGTATAAAATGTACGATTCAGTAAGATTAGAGTTAACTGGCAAATGTGACATGAAGTGTCTTTATTGTCATGCGGGAGAAAAGAACGCCTCTTGCTATTATGAAAAAGAATTATCTCATCAAAGATGGCTGGAAATAATTTCTGAATGCCATGGTCTCGGAGTGAAAAATTTTACTCTCACCGGCGGAGAGCCTTTTCTCTATAAGCGCTGGTCGGAAATTATCGAATCCTGCGGGGAGGAATCACGGGTAGTCATATCGACTAACGGGAAACATTTTTCTCAGAAAAACTTGGAAATTATCGCAAAATTTCCACAAGTTAAAGAGTTTAGGACAAGCCTAGATGGACTAAAGGTTAATGATCTTATTCGTGACGGAAGTAGTTATTTGGCTTCTTTGGAAAATATTAAGCGCCTAAAAACTGCTCTTCCGGATAGAAAAGTGATGATTCAGACGGTTGTTTATGAGCAGAATGTTCCTGAAATGCTGCCTCTCTATGAAGAGTTAAAGGCGATTGGCATATATTGCTGGCGCTTGAGTCAGCTCTGGAAGACTGTTAGAACTAAAAAGAATCATCACATCGTAGATTTTTCAGATTACGACAAGATGTTTGATGTTTATTCCGGAGTGATTAAGAGGCACCAGGATGATAATAAGCCTTTTCTACTAAGAATTGATAACGTGTATTATTCTTGGATAGATAAGGAAGACTATGCGCCTATGAATTTAAAGGCTCACCCATGTGAATATAATTTTACGCATTTATGCGTGAATGCTAATGGGGACTTAATGTTCTGTCCGGCCATGGGTTCAAAATATGGCTCAGTAAAGAATCAGTCAATAATGGAAGCTGTAGGTGATTCGAATTGGTTTAAAGAGTTTAAGGAAGTGACCGTGAATTCTTTGGGATGTGGAAACTGCCGTTATATTAAAATATGCGGCGGCGGTTGTCGCGCCGATGCCTTAAGATGGCTAGGGCATATCAACGTTATAGATCCAAATTCGTGTTGTATGATGCCTAGGATAGAATCAATGATTCTTCCTTTGTTGGGAGATGATGAAAGAGCTGCTTTTTGTGCTCTAATAGATAAGAACGGGCCATATCCTATGATTCAAGGCAATAATATTGAGGATGTTGCAAATTCTTTGTAAATTTGTTAATCTGTCTTAGGAAAGGGGGTGTTGTTATGGTACTAAAGAACAAACAGCCAAGTTAGTAAACTAGCAGGCGAATCCAGGTCAAACGCATTTAATGTGTTTGACCTTTTTAATTGTCACTCACTTATTGAAAACATTATAATGAAATTGCAAAATTCCATATTTTATGCTACAATATCCCTAGCTTTCAAAGCGTCTTCGAACGCTTTTTAAATAATTAATACTCATAAATCTATGAAAAAAAACATCCTCATCGCCATTATTGCGGTGATTGTGATTATCGGTGGTTGGTTCTGGAGCTCATATAATAAGTTAGTAGTGGCCAGTGAAGGCGTTGATGGCCAATGGGCACAAGTTGAGACACAATACCAGAGACGCTTTGATTTGATTCCTAATCTCGTCGGTGCTGTTAAAGGTGCGATGAGCCAGGAACAGAAGGTCTTTGGCGATTTGGCAGATGCCCGCGCCAACTATAGCGGCGCTAAGAGCACTAATGATAAAGCCGCCGCCGCCACTCAAGTTGAGGGCGCTTTGAGCCGCTTGCTCGTCATCATGGAAAACTATCCGCAACTTAAGTCCATTGAAACTGTCCAGACTTTAATGGCGCAGTTAGAGGGTACCGAGAACCGGATCAGCGTGGAACGCAGTCGCTTCAATGATGCTGTTAAAGGCTTTAACGTGATCATTAAGCGCTTCCCGATGAATATGGTGGCTGGCATGTTTAATTTCTCAGAGAAGACATACTTTGAAGTCGCTGAAGCCGCTGCTGTCGCTCCGACTGTAAATTTGGACTTGAATAAATAATAGGCTAAATAACTTTCGCCTATGTTGCGACGCATCCTCATTGTTATTTGTTTAGTAGTGTTTTTAGGGGCCGGCTTGTCGGCTCGGGCTTATTATAGCCCGGGCCAGCCGGTCTCTTTTGTTAGTGATTATACTGGTACTTTGAAGACGGAACAGGTTAGTGCTTTAGAAACCAAGCTCAGTCAGTTTAACGCCACGACCTCGAATGAAATATCGGTCGTCCTGATTAAGAGCCTGGAGGGCGATACCATTGAAAATTTCGCCGTAAAATTATTTGCGGACTGGGGAATTGGCAAAGAGAAAAAAGATAATGGCGTGCTCTTGCTGATTGCGATGGATGATCGGAAAATGCGCATTGAGACCGGTTATGGCCTCGAAGGTGCCTTGCCAGACGCCACCACTTTTCAGATTATTAATAAAGATTTGAAGCCAGCCTTTCAGCAGAGTGATTACTATGGAGGTATTAATCAAGCCGTTGACCATATCATGGCGGCTACCCAGGGGGAATATACGGCTGAACCAGTCACGGCCAATATCCCGTCCTTCCTGAAGAACATGAGCTTTGACGCTATTTTTTTTATTATAATCATTCTTTTCTCCATATTATCAGCCTTGTGGCGCTTTCTGGCTAAGAGTAAGAGTTGGTGGCAAGGTGGAGTTCTGGGAGGAGTAATCGGCTTAGTCATCGCTTTGATTTTCTTCAGCTCCTTGATGCTGATTGTCTTGCCGCTAGCGATTGGTTTTTTTGGCTTATTATTGGATTTTCTGGTTTCGCGCGTCTTACCTCAGCCTTCAGCTATCAAGCAAGCGCGCAATAGCCTCTGGTTCTTCGGCGGCGGCCACGGTGGTGGCTTCGGCGGATCGGGCGGCGGTTTTGGTGG
>VFKX01000112.1 GCA_009885285.1 Candidatus Falkowiibacteriota bacterium | reverse complement strand
GGAAGCGGAAAACATCGTCTTTACCTCCAGTGCCACGGAAGCCAATAACCTGATTATCAAGGGCGTGGCTCGGGCTAACCGGAGCGAGAAAAAAGACAAGATCATTATCTCAGCGATTGAGCACCCTTGCGTCCGCGACTCGGCTTTGGAGTTAGAAAGGGAAGGGTTTAAAGTTGAATTTATTCCTGTCACTCCTGAGGGCTTAGTTTTGCCGGAAGAGCTAGAGAAGTTAATGGATGATTCTGTTATTCTCGTTTCAGTCATGGCGGTCAATAATGAAATTGGCACGATTCAGGATATCGCCGCACTGTCAAAAATCGCTCATCTCTTCGGCGCCTATTTTCATACTGATGCTGTTCAAGCTGTTCCTTATCTGAAGCTGGATATCAAGAAGATGGGGCTGGATTTCCTGACGCTCTCGGCTCATAAGTTTTACGGCCCGAAAGGTATGGGACTCGCTTATGTTGATAGGAAGATTAAGATCCGCCCGCTGATTGTCGGTGGAGGACAGGAAGAAGGTTTACGGTCAGGCACGTATAATTTACCGGGCATTATCGGGCTGACTGTTGCGCTTGAGCTAGCCTATAAAGAAAGAACAGAATATATTAAAAAGGTGACCGCTTTACGCGATTATTTCTGGCAGACTATTAAAAAAGAAATTCCCGAGGTGAAACTTAACGGCAGTCTCAAGAAACGCGTTCCAGCTAACCTCAATATCATGTTCGGCTATATTGAAGGAGAAGCGATTCTCATTGACCTATCGTTCAAAGGCATTCATGTCTCAACCGGTTCCGCTTGCTCAGCTACAAATCTTAAATCCTCCCATGTGCTGCGGGCTATTGGTTTAGAAAAGAATTTCTTAAACAGTAATATTCGTTTTACCTTCGGCCGCTATAATACTAAGAAAGAAATTGATTATACTATTAAGAAACTAAAGGAGACTGTGAAGCGTTTGCGGAGCTTTTCGCCGGTGGTTTAGACAGCATTAATAAAAAAAAGCCCCCAATGGGGACGTATCCACATCAGGGTCTCTTTCATAATGATGTTATTATAATACCATTAATATTTAATAAGTCGAGCTTATATTTATTGACAATAAGCCCACATTAATATAAAATATAGTATATGTCAAGGTTGGCGCATTAGGCTAGCCGCTACTAATAAATTATTAACTCGCATATATATGGCTCTAAATTACACTAAGAAAACGATCGACAATTTTCTCAAACCGAAGAATGTTGGTCAGATTGATAACCCGGATGGTTTCGCTCAAATCGGCAATATGGTTTGCGGTGATCAGTTGGATTTTTTCCTAAAAGTTGAGAAGGGAAAGATTAAGGATGTAAAATTCTTGTCTTTCGGCTGCGCTTCCAATATCGCCACGGCCTCTATCCTGACTGAGAAGGTTAAGGGTTTGACTATTGAGGCTGCCAAGAATTTTAATTGGAAGCAGATTGTTAAAGAACTGGGAGGACTGCCGAATCAGAAGGTTCATTGCTCGGTAATGGCCGTTGAAGGCTTGCAGAAAGCTATTGCTAATTATGAAAAGAAAAGCGAGGCGAAGAAATCAGTTGCTAAGAAGATTACTGTCTTAAAGAAACCGAGTATGAAAAAAGTCGTCGCCGCTAAGAAGGTTACTACTAAGAAACTCGCAGTTAAAAAACTAACTGCTGAAAAGAAACCTCCGGTTAAGAAAGCTATTGCTAAGAAGAAATAAGAACCTTTCTAATTTACCTGACTATGAATTTTGAAAATCCTCTTAAGAAAACTATTAAGGCCGGAACCCTAGGTTTAGGCCTTTTAGCTGGCCTGGGAGCAAATGAAGCTGTGGCTCAGAGTCTGAGTGTGGAACAAGAAAGCAAAGACCCTATCACTAATAACATAGAAAAAGAAAAGAGTGAGGCGACGCCGGCCAGTTATGATTTATCTAAAATCTGCCAGCTAGACTTAGAAGATTTAGATGGCAAGAAGTCTCAGGAAAAAGCTACCGCAGAGAAGGTGATGACTCAGGCGTTAATCTATGATGATATTAAGGAAAGGGAATTAGCCTATTCCGATAAGACTTCAGCGAGCTATCGTCTTGACCCCGAGGGATATAAGAAGAATCTAGAGCAGGTTCAGGAAGATAAGAAAAAGCTGCAAGAGAAAGACTGGAAATATCTCAAGAGCCATATCGAACTATCAAAAGTTGATAAGATTTATATCGCTGAAGCTCCGACTTTGATTGCTCTGGCCGAAGAAGCCCGGGAGAAGGTGAAGAGTGTTATTAGTTCGCCGGAATATCTGGCTAAACTGGAAGATGAATTCAAATGTTCACCGGAGATAGCTAAACAGCATCAGCTTACTCGTTTAAGCAATGTAGATAAGATTAACTATAAGTTTACCCATAACCGACTGTTGACCCGGGGCAAGATGAACTCCAAAGGCGCGTATATCCCTAATACCAATATCATTCTGCTGTCATACAACCTGAAGTTTAATGCGGAAACGGATTTTAATAAGATTACCAAAGAGGATTTATTAGCGACAGCCATTCATGAATTTTGGCACGCGGCTACCAACGGCAATTCCGGCCTGTCGTCTACCACTAAGGAGAAACTAACAGCCAGTTATTATCAGGCCAATCATAATCTGAAAGATTCCGTGTATCAAAACAATCCGACCGAGCGCTATGTCCGCTTCAAGAGCTTGGAGGCTGATTTGGTAAAGTTTGGTATTAAAAAAGTGGGAGAGAGCTTGACTAAGGAAGGCTATGAACGGATGGTCGATCTCTATAACAGTAATCAGTTAAATCTGGGTACCAGTCAATTCCTAGAGCATATTCAGGGCTTCGGTACTGAGGCTGGCTATGAAGCATTACTAGATATATTTAATAGCATTGCCTCTTTAGATAAGTCCGGGAAGCCGGATAAAGACCTTAAACCGTACCTGAACCCGGCCTGGGAGTATGGCGAACCGAGTACTCCTGCCTAGTGTAAAAATATTCAGTCTATACCAAAAAAGCCTCCCGCAAGGGAGACTTTTTTGTATTTGATCAGTTCATCTAAAGTTCATTAGAATCTCTTTTCGAGAGGACGAGCCTCGTTAACAACAACTTTGCGACCGTCTAATTCCTGGTTGTTGTACATGTCGATGGCCTTGTCGGCTTCATCGTCATTTTCCATTTCCACGAAGCCGAAGCCCTTGGAACGATGGGTCATTCTGTCCATGATTACGACAGCGGACATAACTTTTCCAGCTAAGGAGAAAGCGTCAGCTAAACTCTGGTCAGTGGTCTTAAAGTTTAAGCCGCCGATAAATAATTTTTTCATCTTGTTTGCTTGTTTACTTAATTTATTAACGTAAGACGACCTTTTAATAAAGAAAAAGCGGATTTTGGTCCGCCTTTCTTTAAAAATTGCTTACCTGTATAGAGTATAGCCACCTTTCAGGGCTAAGTCAAGAGAAGTAATTAGGAGATATTCACCTTCACGCCTTGGCTCATAGAAGAGGAAAAGCTGATGTTTTTGATGAAACTGCCCTTAGAAGAAGCCGGCTTGGCTTTCTTTAAGGTGTCCAGCAATACGAGGTAATTTTCCAGTAATTTCTTGGTATCGAAGCTGACTTTGCCGATAACAGTGTGGACATTGGCAGTGTCGTCGTTCTTGAAGCTGATTTTACCCTTCTTTAACTCTTCAACAGTCTTGGCTGGGTTAGTGGTAACAGTATCGTTCTTAGGGGAAGGCATTAAACCTCTGGTACCTAAGATCTTAGCGATAACAGCTAAATTTTTCATTAAAGCCGGTTCAGCGATGGCCACCTGGAAATCAGTCTTTTCAGACTTCTTGATTTCAGCGACTAAATCTTCACCGCCAACGAAATCTGCACCAGCTGCTCTGACAGCAGCTTCATTCTCCGGAGAGACGAAAGCGGCAATCTTGACAGTCTTGCCAGTACCATTCGGGAGGCTGACAGCACCACGAACTTGCTGGTCGCCTTTTTTGGTGTTGATGCCCAGGCGGAAGTGCACTTCGACGGAGCCGTCGAATTTTGCCTTGCTGATTTTCTTGACGATTTCCAAAGCTTCTTCAGCGGAATAGCCCTTTAAACGGTCATAGATAGCGGAGTGATCAACTTTCTTGACTGCTTTCACAGCCTTGACGACTTCTTTCTTCGCTTTGACAACTTTTTCAGTTGCTTCTTTCTTTTCGGCTTTTGCCATAGTGTTATGTCGTGGTCATGCGTTAGCCTACCGGCTAACTCCCACAATTAATTATTAATTATTTGATTTCTACTCCCATCTGACGGGCGGTGCCGGCGATGATTTTTTTAGCTGCCTCTAAGTCATTAGCATTCAGGTCAGGCATCTTGGTCTTAGCGATTTCCTCTAATTGAGCGGCGGTAATTTTACCGACTTTCTCGGTTAATGGTTTACCGGAGCCTTTCTTGATGCCAGCAGCTTTCTTGATGAGTTCTGAAGCCGGAGGGGTCTTCAGGATGAAGTCAAAGCTACGATCTTCATAGACGGTGATTTCCACAGGAATGATGTCGCCGACCTGATCCTTAGTCTTATCATTGAATTCTTTACAGAACTGAGCGATATTTAAACCGTGCTGGCCTAAAGCTGGACCGACTGGAGGGGCTGGGTTAGCTTGAGCTCCAGGGATTTGTAACTTGATCTTGGTTTTTATTTTT
>VFKX01000084.1 GCA_009885285.1 Candidatus Falkowiibacteriota bacterium | reverse complement strand
TTGTGTTCCCACCCATTTTACATCAGCTGCATCAATAGAAATACTATAAATTAAATTGCTGGTAAATGCAGAATTGGTTGTTTTATATATTGTCCAAGTGGTGCCATCAAACATTGCTAATCCATTTCCTGTAGCAATCCATATATTATTAAATTGATCAAATGCTACATCATAAACCACTTTATTGGGTAATCCTGAATTGGAAGTATTGTAAACAGTCCAAGTTGCACCATCAAACATTGCCAATCCATTGTTTGTACCAAACCACTTATTTCCAGAATTGTCAAGTTCAACACAATACACCTGATCATCTGGTAATCCAGAATTTGCATTTAAATAACTAATCCAAGTTGTTCCATCGAATTTAAAAACTCCTGTTCCCCTACATCCAATCCATTTATCACCATTAGAATCAATTACAAACGAATACGGGTCATCCAAAACTCCGTTAGGAGTATTATATGTGGTGAAATTTATTCCATCAAACTTATCAAGTCTTCCCCTATCATGTGTAGTCCAAAGGGTTCCACTCACATCAAATTTGATACAGTAATTATCGTCATCAGATATTGTGGAGTTAATTGTATTATAGTTCTGCCAATTCGTTCCATCGAATTTAGTAAGACCACCTTTCTCTCCTCCAATCCACTTATTATTAGCTCCATCTATCGACACACGATAAAGATAATTAACCATGAGTGAATTGCTTGACAAAGGGTGTGTTTTCCAATCCGAAATCTCATCAAATTTATTTATTTGACCATATCCTTCTCCCGCCTTTTGTCCTCTCTCGCTACTTATCCATTTTCCTCCATTAGGGTCTGAAAGTATTATAGAAGTATTATTTTTAGGAAGTCCTGAATTTAATGTGTCATAAACAGTCCAAGCAGAAACTCCATCAAATTTTGCAATACCCCCTCCATATTTTTCACTTACTCCATGAGTTGCAAACCAAACTGTACCGTTTGGTTCTGTAAGAATATTAATAACATTATCATATGGCAATCCAGAATTTGAAGTTGTATAAGTACTCCATACAACATCATCAAATTTTGATACTCCAGAAATAGTCCCAATCCATTTTTCATTGTTTGGACCTATTTCGATATGCCTTATTGTATCTGATGCTAAAGGGGAGTTTATAGAATTATAAGTTGTCCATGTTGTTCCGTCAAAAGAGGCAACTCCCTTAAAAGTTCCAATCCATTTAATTCTATTTTTGTCTACTGCAATTGTTGTAACCGAATCTGAAGGTATCGCAGAATTTGATCTATTATAAACAGTCCATGTTGTTCCTGTAAAAAGAGCTAATCCGCCTCCAAGAGTTCCAGCCCATATATTCTGCAAAGTATCTACATACACATCTCTTACGCTATTTTCAGGTAAACCCGAGTTGGATTTATTATAGACAGTCCAATTGGTACCATCAAACTTAACAAGTCCTCTGCCTTGCCTTGTTATTTCAGCGTATCCTTTAGGCCCACCACCAGTTGCAAACCATTTGTTTTTAGAGCTATCTATAGCTACTGCAAATACGCTGGTGCAAGGCAGACCAGAATTATACGAATTAAAAGTCTGAAAGCTTTTTGTTAATGTATCGAATTTTATAACTCCACCCGAAGTTGTGATCCAGATATAATTCTCTTCTAAAACACCAGAATATATTACTACTGGAGCGGTATAATTGGTAAATACACCTTGAGAAAATCCATTAAACTTTAAAACAATAAAAAGAATAGCGAAAGTTATTCTTGATTTATATTTAAGCATTGTTAAAGATTTTAATTATTTCCGTTAATTAAAGCATAACAAAGGTAGGTTTTTTAACCACTAAATACAACTGTAGGTTATTAAGCTATTTATTTTCATAAATTTTTTTATAAACCTCATTACATATTTGTTCAATTATTTCATAGTTTTTTTTACTAAAAAAAAATTCAGCACTTACATTTGTATTGCCTCCTCTGCGCTGATATTGATTGTTTACAAAAAGTGAAATGTCTTGCTTTTTATCAATTCCTAAATCTTCCGCTATTTTATTTATGACTTCCTGCTTTTCCTTTTTAAAATCTTCATACTTCACCAGCAAAAATTCATTTTTATGTTTAAGATACAGATTCGCACAATACAACCATCTTAAGGATAAAGTTTCAATAATATTTTCAGATTTTATATTTGTGAGTTCTCCATTTATAATCATTTTCCAATCCCAGGTATCTGTAACCTCCGAATATAATTTTTCATCAAAGTGTTCAATATCTCCAATGATTTTGAGCCTATCTAAAATACTTTTTATGTTATCGAAAGGATTCCGAATGATAAAAACAAACTTTGACTGAGGATATATTTGCTTTAGTTCATCATAAAAAAAAACAAACTCGGGATCTTTTATTATGTCTTGTGAATATAAATAAGCATTTTTCTTTATGTAGTCTTTCAATCCTTTTTTATCTTTATAGATAATAGGCAATTGATATTGTTTTTCTTTAGTAAGATAAAACGGGTCAATGCAAACGGTTTTATCTGTTGACTTACCTAAAAGCTTTGCAATAGCTGTTGTGCCAGATTTCTGATGACCAAAGACGATAATCGGAATCTTATTCCGTATTTTGAAAAAATCAGTAATCGTCTTAATCAAAGACAATAAGAATTTAGTAATTCTTCGATATATTTTCTTTAAAAGCATTATTGCAAGATTATAATTAACTATTCATACTTTTAAAGAGTATTGATTTTAACTTAGCAACGCTATCGTTCAAATCAAAATTCTGTATAATGTTTTGTCTAGCATTATTTCCCATTTCTATTGCTAATTTTTCATCAAGTAATAGTTCTTCAATATGCCTAGCCATTCCATCAACATCATTTTCTTCTACTAAAAAACCGGTCTTTCCATGAATAACTACATCTGGAATGCCACCGTGTTTTGTACTGACAACAGGAATGCCAGATGCTTGTGCTTCCAAAATTGAATTGGGGGTTCCCTCTGAATCTCCAGATTTTGGCACAATTGAATGTTGAATATAAATACGTGATTTTTGCATCATTTCAGCTACCTCCAAATGTGATTTTACTCCAAGCAAAATTACACTTTCTTGAATCTTTAACTTTTCGATAAGATTTTTACATTCATTAAGTAAAGCACCATCGCCCACCATGTATAATTTTGCATTAGGTATAGTTTTTAATACTTTCTGAAAAGCTAAAATTGATAACTGAGGAGCTTTTTTTTCCACAAATCTCCCAACGAATAAAACATCATGAGAACTAGCAACATCTTCATTTTTTTTAAATTTTGTTACATCAACTCCATACACGTTGCAAAATACTTTTGAAGGTGCCGCCCCCAACTTTAAAAGCTGTTTTTCCATATCTTTTGAAACAACTATTAAAGCTTTAGCATATTCAAATACTTTTTCATACTGTATTTTTAATTTCTGTAAGTGGTCCTTTTTATATGTATCAAACCCATGAAAATGTACAACAAGAGGCAAATTGTTTTTTTTACACGTCTCCAATACAGCAACACCTATTTGCCCGTATTCAGCTAAAACAACTCCTATTGATTTTTCTTTTATTTTTCTAGAAATAGATTTTTCAAGTTCTTTATTTTTAATTACTCGAATTATACTGCTTAAAGCATTTGAGATTTTCGAATAAAGTGAGTTGGAACTTTCCGAATTTAATTGAATTTGAATTGGCAGCATTGATTTAACTATAACTTCTGCATTCAATTGCTCTATATGCGCTTTTATAAAAGTTTCGGAATAACTTTCTTTGTCGCTAATACAAATACAAATTTTTTTGGTTACTGACATGGTATTTATAAAACAAAAAAATATTATCTATCAAAACACAATTTAATGTTTTGCAATATCACTATATTTCAACTCTCTTGTGCCTCCATCTTCAACAAGTTCAATAATTCTATCGGTATGAGCCAAGGTTGTAAAGCGATGGGCTATTAGTATAATTGTAACTCCAGTACCTTTTATCTTTTTTATTGCATCGTTTACTTCTTGCTCTGTTGTATTATCAAGAGCCGAAGTAGCTTCATCAAAAATAATAAGCTTACTATTGTTGTATAAAGCTCTTGCGATAACAATTCTTTGTTTTTGTCCACCACTCAAATTTTTTCCTGATTCATCAATAAAAATTTCATCTGGATTTCTGTCCATTACAAAATCGGAAAGGGAAGCCATTTCTATAACTTTATTTAATTTCCCCCTATCAATATTTTTTTCAAGAAATGCAATATTCGAAGACAAAGTACCCTTTTCTAAGTACGGAGATTGCTGAACATAG
Organism: Candidatus Falkowiibacteriota bacterium; assembly: GCA_009885285.1. Taxonomy (GTDB): domain Bacteria; phylum Patescibacteriota; class Patescibacteriia; order Patescibacteriales; family UBA12465; genus UBA12465. The sequence continues at coordinate 1,183 of VFKX01000084.1, read as the reverse complement.
CTTATATTAAACATCCAACTCCTAACATTTTCTTCAGTTAATTTAACATTATCAACTTGAACATGACCTTCTAATGGCTTTAAAAAACCAGAAATAATTTTAACTAATGTAGTTTTACCTGAACCTGACTTCCCTATTATTCCTATTATTTCACCTTTTTTAATCGCTAAATTTACATTTGAAATGAAATTTTGTTTTTCAGTTTGAAACTTAAATGAAACATTATCAATTTGAATTTTTTCATTAAAAGGCAAGGGCTCTATCTCATCAAGATTAGCTAATTCTATATTCTTTGCTTTCAAAGGCAAATCAAAAATATTAAACAGGTAAGAATACTGGTCAAGCTGCATAAAAGCAGGAACTACCTTGCTTAACGATGGAATTATTCGATATCCTGCTGCTGAATACATGGCTATAAGAGATATTACCGTACCTGAATTTTTTGCGAAAAAAGAACCATATACAAAAATGAGTAGCAAACCTAAAACAGTTGCCAACTCGAATAATTTAGCCGGAACAATATTCAGAGTGCTTGTAACGATATTTATTTTATTGATTTTTTTGAATACGTTTAAATGATCATTAGCTAGCATAGTTTCTTTGCCTCTTAACTTAGCATCAACAAATCCATTTATAGCTCTGCTGCTTAATGCATAATGCTGTGGAACTAAAGCATTGTGTTCTACTCCATATTCCCTAAGTCTTTTTTTTACTACCGATTGAAAAACAAACGCAATAGGGAATATTGTTAATATAAGCATAAAGAACACCTTTATATCATATAAAGCTATTCCGGAAATAATAAACATCACAATCAAAATTTCTGAAATTATTAATAATAATGGCATAACTAAAAAACGTGCAAAATAAGCTGGGCTTTGAGTTAATTCCCTTATAACATTAGAAGAGTCTTTTAAATGTAATAGTTGATAATCCATATCCATATAATATTTATATGTTTTTCCTCCTATATATTCACTTATTGAAAAAACGAATTTGCTCTGAATCCATTGGCTCAAAATAATAAACAGCATTCTTATAAAGAAAAATACGAATGCAACAATAAATAAAAATAAAATGAAATTCGTATTATCAGTTACTCCAGAAAATGACTTTAATTGAATGAAAAATTTATTCTCTTCTATTATTTGGGGGTTAGCAACGGCTGAAAGCACAGGGATAA
>VFKX01000111.1 GCA_009885285.1 Candidatus Falkowiibacteriota bacterium | reverse complement strand
CTTGTTTGACTCGCTGGACCAGTAGAAGTAGTCAGCTTGTTCAGAAGATTGTCGGCCAGGCAGCTATTCTTTATACCTTCTTAATAGTCTCTTTTGCTTGGATATTCTTTAGAGCGCAGTCACTGGCTGACGCCGCTTATATTGTCCGGAATCTAAAAGTTGGAGTAGGCCCGCAATTAGCCGCGCTAGGCGCTTTTCTTCAGGGCAAACTGGGAATAACTTCAACCTTGAATGCCTTATGGCCGGGAGTAGCACAGCTTGATTTTATCATCGCCCTGATTTCTATCGGTTTATTTATCTTATTTGAAGGGCATCTGCAGTTCTGGCAGAATATTTTTAATGGTAATCGGACATTTCGCTGGGTGGTTTATTTCTTAGCCATCATCTTGATTCTTTATTTCGGCGTCTTTGATAATTCACAATTCATTTATTTCCAATTCTAATGCTACGCTTTACGATAAAAATACTGGCCCTCTTGTTGCTCATCTTCATTTTTGTGAAGGGGTCGGCTTATCTTGGCCGTCGAGAGCTCGATCCGGAAAATTATTTAGCGGCCCTCAGGTCTAAACATCAGCGACTAGACGAATCTTCATTAGCGACGTCATCATCTCGCTTGATTTTTATCGGCGACTCCAGCTTGCCTTTCGGTCTTGACGCCTCTGCTCTGGAAAAAGCATTAAAAATGCCGGTTATTAATCTCGGTTTACATGCCGCTTTCGGTTTGCCGTTTGTCCTAAAAGAAGTTTATCCCGACCTTCGGCCCGGCGATAAGGTTATTTTAGTCATGCATTATTATCCAAGCGATGAAGACAAAAATGATGGCGTCACCTGCCATGCTTTGGATTTTTATCCGGAGATGTACCAACGTCTGGATTTAAATTTTCTGGCCGAAGAAAAATTACGGTTCATTTGCGACTTAAAACGGACGCGCCGCTATCTGATGAATAAGTCAGCTCATAGAGCTGAACCAGACAAGGCAAGGCTTGATTATAAGACGTGGGCCTTGGAGAGTGACGGCGATTTTAAGGATCAGCTTTATCAAAATCCTGATCAAGGTTTTATGCCGTCTGCTGCTCAGCTTATAACTTTTTCACAAGATGAAACGATAGTTTCCTTGAAAGAATTTCAGGTCAAATATCAGGAGAAGGGAGCTCAGCTGTGGCTGATATACCCACCCTATCCCAAAACAGGTTATAATACTAATGTGGCCGCCCTGAATGATTATGATAAGTTGATGCGCACGCAAACTGCGTTGTCGGTATTAAATCAGCCCGCCGATTCCGTCTATGAGGATAGCTTATTTTTCAATAGCGATTATCATTTGACGGCCCAAGGGAAGAATGTCTATACCCGGATGGTGACAGAAATTATCAAAAAGAAATTAAATCAGTAATTATGAAGGATGTCTTGCTAAGTGTTTGCATACCCACCTATAACCGACCCGGTGATCTTAAGGCCTGTCTTTTTAGTATCATTAGGGGAGTGTCTGCGGCCGATTTGGAGAAGTTGGAGATAGTTATCACTGATAATAGTGATAATGATTTAACGGGCCAGATGGCTGAAGAATTCAAGAAAGTCTTTCCTGGACTGATATATATTAAGAATGAGGTAAATATCGGCGGCCCGCATAATTTATTTCAAGCTTTGAACTCCGGTCAGGGTAAATATTTATGGCTGTTAGGCGATGATGATCTGGTCTTGTCCGGTAAAACGGCAGTGGTAATGGGAAAACTGGCAAGGGGTGATTATGCGGCTGCGATTTTGAACTTTGCCCAGGGGAATCATGATAATCCGGAAATATTATTGCTAGAAAATTGTTTGGGGGTGAAAAAAGATCGGGTGTTTCAAGGCCATGACGAACTATTCGCTGGTTCAGAATTTCTGAATTTCTTTGCCATTAATTTCATGTCTGCTTTAGTCTTTAATCGAGAGGACTTTAAGGCTGTCTATAAGCAAGCCAGCCAATTCATTAATACTTGCTATCCTCAGTCTTACATATTCTTGCAGTAGCCGCTGCGGGCCGGCCGTTTTTAAGGATTAGCGACGTTTGTGTATCTTGGCGTAGCGCTCAAGACTCGCGGCGCTTCGATACCTGGCAAAAAAGCGACGATGATATCTTTAACCAATACGTCGCCTATGTCCGCTATGCGAGAGAAATCGGTTTTAAGTATGATGAGACCTATTTGGATGAAACTTTAAAATATAAGGCTATTAACCTGGCTTATCATCAGCAGAACCTGTGGAAAGGGCAAGTCAAAGACTTGTTAAAGAGCCTGAGAATAGACAGCCTGGTAATGCACATTCTTAACTTTTACCGACGTTTAAAGTATTTTATCAGAAAGATTAAATAATCAAGTTAGACCTAAAAATATGAACTTAAAAAAAATAATAAAAAAATCCCTCCGCGTCGCCACCAGCCCGTTGATTCTGGCTGACTATTTGAAGTTTCGTCGCGTGAGCGATAATCGCTTCAGCTTGTCACCGCGGGATTTCTATCCTTGTATTAAGGATAAGACTATCAAGACCGGTTTCGATGCCCATTACGTCTATCATACTTCCTGGGCAGCGCGGAAAGTGAAAGAGATTAATCCGGCCAAGCATAGCGATATTTCTTCTTCGCTATATTTTTCCGGCATTGTGTCGGCATTTATCCCCGTTGATTTCTATGACTACCGTCCGGCTGAGTTAACTCTGTCCAATCTCACAAGTCAGGAGGCTGATTTAACTAAGCTATTTTTTGCCGACAATAGTTTGTCTTCCTTGTCTTGCATGCATACTGTTGAGCATATCGGCCTGGGCCGTTATGGCGATCCGATTGACCCGGGGGCTGATCTGAAAGCGATGGCCGAATTAATTCGGGTACTTGCTCCAGGCGGATCATTATTATTCGTGACGCCAGTCGGTCAGCCGAAGATTGAATACAATGCCCATCGGATATATTCCTTTGAGATGATTAAAGATTATTTTAAAGAACTATCGCTGAAGGAATTTTCTTTAGTTGATGACAACGGCCGTTTTATCGAGAAAGCTAATCCAGAAATGGTAAAAGACCAAAAATATGCTTGCGGTTGTTTCTGGTTTATAAAATAACGCTTCCTATGACCATTATCAAATTAAAAGGCGGCCTTGGTAATCAGCTCTTCCAATACGCTTTCGGACGCCTGACCGCTAGCCATCGCGGCGAGGAACTGAAGATTGATAAAGATATTCTGGGCGCCAAAAGCGACACTTATCGCGCTTATGGCCTGGATAATTTTAATATTAAAGCGACGCTGGCGACTCCTGAGGAAGTCAAGAGGTTTAAATATCCATACGGCGTCTTCTCTAAAGCCTGGCGCCTTTTCAGTGCGAAGATCTTGCGGAATTTTCATATCGGCTATGAGCCGGAGATGTTAGAAACCAAGGCACCGTATCTCGACGGTTTTTTTCAGAGCTATAAATATCTCGAGCCTATCAGGACTGAGCTCTTGCAGGAAATAAGCCTCAAGGAAGACTTATCCGGCAAATACGGCTATCTGGTCCTGGAGATGGCCTTAAATGCCTCAGTAGCCGTCCATATCCGTCGCGGTGACTATGTCAGTGACGCTAAGACTAAGAGTGTGCACTTCATTTGTGACTTAGATTATTACCAAAAAACCATGGCTCTAATAAAAGAGAGAATAGCTGACCCGGTTTTCTATGTTTTCTCTGATGATATTACTTGGGCAAAAGAGAACTTGAAGGGGGACTATAAGATTGTCTTCGTTTCCGGTCCGGGTATGGCTGACTTTGAGGAATTAATGCTGATGTCCAAATGCGAGCATAATATTATCGCCAATTCTTCCTTTAGTTTCTGGGGCGCTTGGCTTAACCAGAATAAGAAGAAAATAGTGATCGCGCCGGGAAAATGGAATAATGAGTTAAATGATGAATATAAGGATTTATTGCCGGGGGATTGGGTGAGGATATGAATGAAGTGTTAAGATAAGGGTTAGTAATTGTGAGTTGTCGACAATTTGTCGATAACTAAGAATGGTGGCATATTATAACTAGGTTATGCGGCAGTCGGTGACAAATTGTCACCAACTGTTCCCAAATTGGGGACGACTGAAGCGAATATAATATTGGGGATATGAACTAGTATCAACTATCTACAGATTATAGATAGTTGAAAATAGATACCTGGAATTCAACTGGTGACAAATTGTCACCAGTTATCTACAATTTGTAGATAACTGAAATAGAGGCTCACGGAAAATAAAATTCAGGTCGTGACATTTTGTCACGGACTGAAATTGGAATATCGGAGAGCGTCAAACGAAAAAGAATAGCTAATTAGGTGAACTATAAATATAATTATGCCAAAAGCAGTAAAACCTCTAATCGGATTTATCGGCCAGGGCTGGATCGGGAAGAACTACGCGGATGATTTTGAACGCCGCGGTTACCCAACGGTTCGCTATAGCCTGGAGGAACCGTACGTAGCTAACCGCGAGAAGATTAAGGACTGTAAGATTGTCCTCATCGCTTTACCGACTCCGACCACGCCGCAAGGCTTTGATGACTCCATCGTCCGAGGCGCTTTAAAATTAATCGGCAAGGGTTGTACGGCGGTCGTTAAGTCAACGATTGTGCCAGGCACGACCGAATCATTACAAAAAGATTATCCGGGTATTTTCGTGATGCACTCTCCAGAATTTCTGGCGGAAGCCACGGCTGTCTATGACGCTAGCCATCCGACTCGCAATGTCGTCGGCATTCCGGTTAATAGCGCGGCCTATAAGTCCCGGGCGAAGGCTGTCCTGGCTGTTCTGCCAGCTTCACCAGTTAATCAGGTCTGCACCGCCAAAGAAGCGGAACTGATCAAGTACGGCTCCAATTGTTTCCTGTATCTGAAAGTCGTCTATGCTAACTTGCTCTATGACCTATCCCAGTCCTATGGCAATGACTGGGAAACCGTCAAGAAATTAGTGGCTGCCGATCCGCGAATCGGTATTAGCCATATGGAACCAATTGGTAAGTCGGGACGAGGCGCCGGCGGACATTGCTTTATTAAAGACTTTGAGGCCTTCCTGAGATTTTATGAATTGCGCGCTAAAGACAAGCCGGGGATTGAGATGTTGAAAACGGTCCGGGAGAAGAATCTGGCCTTGCTGCGCCAAAGCGGAAAGGATAAGGACCTTTTAATAGGAGTTTATGGGAAAAAGCAGAAATAAGAGCAGTCCTTGTCTTAGCTAAAATATTTGACAATCGTCTATTAATCGTCTATTAATCGTCTATGATTGTGAATATTCTCAGTTGACGAGTAGAGCTAAGCCGACCAGAAACCTCGATTTTAAGAAATTAATAGCCTTAAAAATTATTGAAATGATAGGTAGAGGCAAAGCTACTTATTATAAATTAAAATAAAAAATATACGCGCTACAAATATTAGAATGATTTAAAACTTACATTGAATCAGAGGGGAAACGAAGTGTCCGAAAAAATCGGACAGTTGAAATTCTTGTCTAGTTATACGGTTACTGAAAGTGTTACAATTTGTAACGGTTTAGGTAAAAATCATATTCAGTTGTACGATTATAACGTACAGTTAAAAAATAAATTCAGCCGCAATTAGTCGGTTACAAATTGTAACCATCTGAAGTACCAGCTTTCTGTTGATAAAGCCATTGAATATGATAAACTATCAAGTATTGAGATAGTTACAAAATAAAATATGCCCGCTAAAGCCCTACCAAAAATATCCATCGTCATCCTGACCTATAACCGGGTCGGTCTTTTACCGAAGGCGATCAATAGTGTGGTCGGTCAGAGTTTTCGTAACTGGGAAATTATCATCATTGATGATTGTTCGTCTGACGGCACAGAGAAGTATGCTCGCGCGCTGGCTTTAAAAGATAAGCGGATTAAATATTTCCGCAATGAATTTAATCTCGGCATTGCTCGTAGCCGGAACCGCGGCGTCGCCTTTGCTAGTGGTGAATATATCGCTATGCTCGACTCTGATGATTATTGGATTGATAAGGATAAGCTGAAGAAACAGGCGAATTATCTTGACGGGCATCCTAATGTCGGCCTGATTGGCACAGCTATTAGATGCGAGGATGAAAGCGGGAAGATTTTGAAGGAAGATATTTATGCCATTAGCAATAAGGAAATCCGTTCCCGAATACTTTTAAAGAACCAATTTGCCCAATCCAGTGTTCTTTTCCGCAAGCAGGCCTATGTCACGGCCGGCGGCTATGATGAAACTCTAAGTCTGGCCGAGGATTATGACTTATGGCTCAAGATTGGGAGGGATTGGAAGCTAATGAATTTACCGGGTGTTATGACTGCTTATCTTGTCCATTCCGGCGGCATTACCAAAGAGAGGAAATTCCAGATTATCAGTGCGACTGATATGATTGTCCGGCGGTATCGGAAGGATTACCCTAGTTACGCTAAGGCGCGGATTAAATCGGGACTAAGAATTGTTAAAGCTTTGACTTAAAATGAGTATAAAAAAATAGGCAGCGATGCCTATTTTTGTTAGTTGAGGATTATTCCCCTATCTCCCGCTGCGGCTCAACATCGTCGCAATCGTTCGCAGGGAAATAGTTAGGTCGAGATAGAAGGAGCGGTGCTTGAGATAGAAAAGGTCATACTGTAACTTTTCGAGACTATCTTCGGCGGTGGCGGAATGATAATGGCCAGAAATCTGGTCCCAGCCGGTCAGCCCTGGTTTAATCAGTAGACGCGTCTTATAGAAAGGAATCTGCTTCTCGAGTTCTGTGACAATTTCCGGACGCTCTGGACGCGGGCCGATAAAGCTCATCTCACCGCGAATAATATTTAGTACCTGCGGAATTTCGTCGAGGCGGGTCTTGCGTAGGAAGGAACCGATTTTCGTGATGCGTTTATCGCCTTCAACTGTAATGCTTCGAGTATTATCTTCTTCTTTCATCGTTCGGAACTTAATCATGCGGAAGGGTTTTTCATTGCGGCCAAGCCGCACTTGCTTGAAAAAAACCGGTCCGCGGCCACTGAACTTCACTGCCAAGGCAATTAAAGGCCAGACGGGGAGAGTGATTAAAAAAATAATAATAGCGAGGATTGTGTCTGCAATCTGTTTAATGAAATTATAGTAATTTTTTTCGCCCTCCTTTAAATTATCGAAAAACCAACTCGGTCCGATTTCTTCAACCGGCACTTTGCCGGTTAGGAGTTCATAAAAATCCGGGTAATTAAAGAAAGTGATATTGAGAGACAGGCAAGCGAATAAGGCATCGCGCAGGGCCGCGCTCAAACCGAAGTCATCGCAAATAACGACGGTGTGAATATTTTTAGCATCAACACTGGCAGCCAGGTCAGCAATTTCTTCCGGACTTTTGAAAATCAAAGCTGCTTGATAGCCGGCGCCGGGATTATTCTGAAGATTGGCGATAATTTTTTCGGTTTTCTTATTGAACCCGATGATAGCGATGCTATCCTTGGGGATAAAAGAATGGATGACGGCTTGATAGAGACTGCGCCAAGCCAGAAAGAGGGCGGAGAAGAAGCCTAAGAAAATAAGCAGGTTTGTTTTGGGAGCGATACTAGTATTGGTATAGAGATAGAAGTAAAAGATGGATAGGCCGCCGGAGAGCACGATGGCGCTAATCAGTTTCTGGAAAAAAGCCCAGCCATTAGTTTTGAGATTCAGGTTATAGAAATCATTGATATAGAGAACGAGAAGCCAGATCACGAAGACCGGAAAAAAATAATACCAATGACTTGACCAAGTATAGGTCCAGACTTCTTGGGAGTAGCGGACCATGACCGTCAGGAGCAGGGCGAGGTGCAGAGCGGCCAAGTCGCCAACAAAGAGGATTGATTTTCTAAAACGATTTAACATAGATTCTTGATTATATTTTAAATATAACAGCTTAATCCCTAAAAATCAATAAAAAGTCAATATATTTTTTTCAGGCATAATGCTATAATGGACTTATAAATTCGCAGTAATTCCAGTACTTGAGAGCAGAATTTGTCATTTTGATTAATTTTGCTAATATTAAATAATATGGCTGCAATAGGACATAAATGGCCGACTGTCGGCAATGAAAAAGTGATTGATTTCTTGGAGCGCGGCTTAAATAATGGCCGAATCGCTCAGACTTATGTTTTTACCGGCGCCGATGACCTCGGCAAAGCGGCCGTCGCCCTGGCATATGCTGCTAATCTGCAAAGCCACCCCGAAGGCTATAATAGCGACTTGCATATTTTAGAACCGGAAGTGGATAAGAAGGGAATTTCTATTGAAGCCGTCCGCGATTTCATTAAGACACTGAATTTGAGTTCTTTCCATAACTCCTATAAGATTGGTATCATTAAACAGGCGGATCTCCTGAGTTCAGAGGCAAAAAGCGCCTTACTGAAAACTTTGGAGGAGCCGAAAGATAAGGTTATCATCATTCTTTTAACCGTCGATGAGCATAACTTGCCAGCGACGATCCTCTCTCGTGCTCAAGTTCTGTTCTTTTATCCGGTGGCAGCGGCTGTCATTTATGATTATCTTTTGGAAAATCGCGGCGTGAATAGATCTTTAGCTAAGGACTTGTCCTCGCTGGCTCTTGGCCGTCCCTTGGCCGCTGTCCGGCTCTTAGAAAATCCGGAAGCTTATCGAGCCTATCTGGACAAAGCCACCTCGTGGCTCTCGATGATTAGCTCTGGTGCCAATGATCGTTTAGGAATTCTCGATAAGATTTATACTGACAAGACCTGGAGCAAGTCGGCGGTAGAAACGGCCAGCGGTTTAATTCTGATGGCTGAGGGTTTGGCTCGCGACTTATTACTTTTGAGTCTGGAGCGGGATGAACATATTCAGCACTCCGCCCTGAAAGCTGAGCTGGTCAAGACTTTAGAATCTCTGGGAGAAAACGGCGCGGCCGGCCTCTTGAACCAATTCCGGATTTTAAGACAGGCTAAGGAATATCTGGGCGCCAATGTTAATCCGCGCTTAGTGCTTGAACAAATTGTGATCAATTTTTAATATAATTTATATGATGAGCTTTAAAAAAATTAGTTTAGCGGCCGCCTTGGTCCTCGTCGCCCTAACGGCTTCCGCTTGTTCGATTTCGACCTCGGGCTCCGGCGGGACGGGCGGCGGTACCAATAGCAGCCTGTTCTTGTCGACTGATGCCGGCAATACCTGGCGTTCAGTGGCCGATGTTCCGATGACGAGCGGGAAGATCGCTTCCATTGCTGACGTCAATGTCAAAACGATGTCGCTTGATCCGCAAGATTCCATGGCGGTTTATTTGGCCACTTATGACCGCGGCCTGTATTATACTTATAACGTAACGAAGGGTTGGACAGCGGTTACTGGCTTGCCGACAACCACCATTAATGACGTCAAAGTTGACCCGAAAGATAAATGCACAATTTATGCGGCTATTGCCAACCGCCTATATCGCAGCACTGATTGTACTCGTACTTGGACCCAAATTTATTTTGACAATAATACCGAGGTTAATATCAGTGCGATTGCCATTGATCACTATAATACCGGTAATATTTATATCGGCACGAGCCGCGGTGAAGTGATTAAGAGCATTAATGCCGGAGCCGGCTGGCGGACGATTCAGCGCTTGGACGAAGGTGTAGCCCGCTTGCTGATTTCACCCCTTGATAGCCGCTTGGTTTTTGTCGCCACTGAGAAGAACAAGATTTTCAGCTTCATTTCCAATACCAATACTAATGCTGCTCGGACAGCCGACATCAACAGTAACTTTGTGGTTGACGATTGGACTGACTTAAATGTCGTCTTAAAAGACTTTGAGCTTGGCAATAGCTTTAAGGACATCATTATCAGCCCTAAAGACGGCTATATCTTCTTAGCCACCGAAAAATTAATCCTACGTTCGCCGGATAATGGCATTACCTGGGAGAATATTAAGTTGATTCAGCCGGATAAGGAGGCGGTCATTAACGCTATTGCCGTTAATCCGCAAGATTCCAAGACCATCTATTATGTTACCAATACCACCTTCTTTAAGTCATCGGATGGCGGAGCAACTTGGGGCACGAAGAATCTGCCGACGCCGCGGGCTGGACGGGAATTGCTCGTGGACTTCAATAATCCGAACAATATTTATTTAGGGACCGTGAAGTTAAAATAATAAAAATTAATAAATTAAAAAATATATGAACCAGTATTTACAAGCAAAACAAGGTGATTTTACTAACGCGCTCGATTTCTTTAAGAAAGAGATCGGCTCCTTACGCACCGGCCGCGCTAATCCGTCTGTGCTCGATATCGTTCAGGTTGAAGCCTATGGTGTCATGAATCCGCTTAATGCCGTCGGCAATATCGCCGTCACTGATTCCCGCAGTATTGTGATTGCTGCTTGGGATAAAGGCGTGATGAAGAATATTGAGAAAGCCATCGTGGAAGCTGATCTCGGTTTCGGTGTGGTTAATGAAGGCGATAAGATCAGATTGACTGTGCCGCCACTCACCGAAGAGAATCGCAAAGAACTCGTCAAGAAATTAAGTGAGAAGATGGAAAAAGTTCGCATCATTTTGCGCGGCGTCCGCGATAACGTCAAGAACATCATTGAAAAGGCTTTTGAAGATAAGGAAATGTCCGAAGACGATAAGTTCCGCTTCATTAAGGAACTGGATGAATTTTCCGCCAAGAAAAATGATGAGTTGAAAGATATCCGCGATCGCAAAGAAAAAGATATTATGGAAATCTAAATCATTCGCATAAAGTTTAAACTATGCTAGTTACGATCATTGTTTTTTTATTAGTTTTATCGATATTAGTCTTCGTTCATGAACTCGGTCATTTCGTGACCGCTCGATTTTTCGGAGTCAAAGCAGAAGAATTCGGGCTGGGCTTTCCGCCCCGGGGAATCGGCTGGTATAAGAATCAAGCCGGCAAATGGCAGAAAGTGCTCGGTAATCGCAGTCTTGATAGCTTGCAAGAAAGCGAGCAGGAATCTCGCCGTCCGGCTTCAACTGTTTATTCTCTGAACTGGCTGCCGATCGGCGGCTTCGTCAAGATTAAGGGGGAGAATGGCGGCGAAAAAGAGGAGGGGGATAGCTTCAGTTCAAAAACCATTGCCCGCCGCATCGCTATTCTCTCGGCCGGCGTAATCATGAATGTGGTACTCGCCTGGTTCCTATTTTCTCTCGGTTATATGATCGGTTTGCCGCAATCATCAAATACCGTCAGTAAATACGCCCGAGTTAGTGATTCACAAGTCCTGGTTTCCGAAGTTATGCCTGAATCACCGGCTGCTTCGGCCGGACTGAAGGTTGGAGACGCGATTATCAAAGTTAATGAAGTGATGGTTAATAACGAAAAGACTTTGCAGGATGCGGTAGCGGCCAGTGCCGGTCAGGAGGCGCAGCTAGTCGTACTTCGTGAAAGCCAGGAGCAAATCATTAAAGTGACGCCGCCTGTCAAAGAGGGCGGGCGGGCTACTATCGGCATAGCTATTTACTCTTCCGGTCTGGTCACTTATCCGTTTTTCCCGGCCATTTATGAAGGTGCCAAAACTACCGGTTGGGTCTTGGGGCAAATAGTAGTCGCTTTCGGGAATCTGTTTACGCAAATCTTCCACGGCGATAATGTTGGCGATCAATTCGCTGGTCCCATCGGCATTGCTAATATCACTGGCCAAGCCGCTCGCTTGGGCTTCACTTATCTCTTGCAGTTCATGGCTTTATTATCATTGAATCTGGCCATCATTAATATCCTGCCTTTCCCGGCGCTGGACGGCGGCCGCATTCTTTTTCTGGCCATTGAGAAGCTTAAGGGTAAACCGGTCCGCAAGGACATTGAAGCTTTAATCCATAATATCGGCTTTCTCTTGTTAATTGCTGTTATTATTCTGGTGACCTATAAGGATATCGCTAAATTATTTTAAGTTTAAAAATATGAATATTAAATTTAAAGCGACAAAATTAGACATGACTCCGGCTTTGCGCGATTATTTCCAGGAGAAGCTGGATATCGTCGAGAAAAGCTTAGGCGGGATGACTGTCCTGAATTGCGACGCCGAAATTGAGAAGTTTATCGGCGACCAGAATAAGGGAGATATATATCGCGCCGAGGTTAATCTGCAGCTGCCTGGTGAACTCTTGCGGGTAGAAAAGACAGAAGAGGATATGTATAAGGCGATTGATAAGGTAAAGGATCATTTGGAGCTAGTTATTAAGAAGCATAAGGAAAAATTATTTGACCGGAAGAAGGCCGAAAAGCTCGGTGCTCAGATCTTGCCGGAGGAGGATGAAACTTTGGCCGAAGAAATGGATAAATACGCGGACGAAGCCTAAAGTTATCCACAGAAAAATAAATAAAAATCCGTTCTCGCGAGCGGGTTTTTTTATTATCCGCTGATATTAAAGAAGATAATATCGTTGTCGGTCAACACAATATATGGTATTATAATTAATACTCTAGCCACAAGATAGGCCAAAAAGCCTAATTAAATATATTACGAAAAATTAAATTTATTACTATGGATATGAATATTTCCGAAGGGTTAGAATTGGCTGCCGGCGGTTTTGCCGGCCAATTCGCCCCTCTTGATTTAAGCCCGGAATCACTGGCGATTATCGCTCAAGAAGCGGCTTTAATGGTCTATGACGGTGTTTCTGACGCGGAGCGGGATAAGATTGTGATGCGGGCTGCCAGCCAGCATATTAAGGATGATCCGATTTATGACCGCTTAGCTGTTCGCTTAATGCTTAATAGCTTATACCGCGAGGTGCTGGGCGTTGACGCGGGGCACCCGGAATTTACGGACCGTTTCCGGACGCAGTTTGCCAAGAACATTAAGCACGGGATTGAAGAAGGTTGGCTGTCGCCGAAACTGGAACTGTTTGACTGGGAGAGGTTGATGGATAAGGTGGCGATGGAGCGCGATGACTTATTTACTTTTGCTGGCTTAGAAACTCTGGCTCGTCGTTATCTGATGCGCGATAAGCGCCAGCAGTTAATGGAATTGCCGCAATATTTCTGGCTGCGTTTGGCGATGGGTTTGTCCTGGAATGAAGCTGAGCCGACAAGCATTGCCGGGCAGTTCTATGAAAAAATGTCGAACTTGGAATATATTCCCGGCGGCTCGACTAATGTTAATGCCGGTTCCGCGAAATCCCGCTTAAGCAATTGTTTTATCATGGATATGGAGGATGATATCGACAGTATCGGCAAGACTGTTTCCGATGTCTTGAAATTGTCAAAAGCAACCGGCGGCATTGGCCTGTCAGTGACAAAGCTCCGGGCCAGCGGATCGCCAATATCCACTAATAATACTTTTTCTTCCGGTCCGATTCCGTTTCTGCATATTATTGACTCTTCAATTCGCGCGATTTCCCGCGCCGGGAAGAAGATGGGCGCTCTCTGTTTTTATATGGAGAACTGGCACTTGGATTTTCAGGAATATGTGGACTTGAAACAGAATGCCGGCGATGATTATCGCCGGACGAGAACGGCCAATATCGCGGTCTATCTGTCTGACGAATTTATGAAGCGGGTGAAAGCGGACGGCGACTGGTATCTCTTTGATCCGGCCGACGCTCCTGATCTCGTGGAGTCATACGGCGAAGACTTCAGTGCTCGTTATAATAATTATTGTGATTTGGCCGAGGCGGGGAAGATGCGAGCCTATAAGAAAGTAAAGGCGCTCGACCAGTTCCGCCAGATTATTGTCTCTCTGCAAGCTTCTGCTCATCCTTGGCTGACTTTTAAGGACGCGATTAATGTTCGGGCCTTAAATAATAATACCGGGACGATTTACGGCTCAAACTTATGTACTGAAATTACCTTACCTGCCAACAAAGATAATGTGGCTGTCTGCAATCTGACTTCAATCAATCTGGCGCGACATCTCCGGGACGGAAAAATTGACGCCAAGAAATTAAGAGAGAGTGTTCGCTTGGCGATTCGCAGTCTCGACAATCTCGTCGATATTAACGAACCGCCGATTCCTGAAGCCGTTAATTTTGATAAGAATAATCGGGCCTTGGGCCTGGGAGTGATGGGCTTAGCTGATTTATTTGAATTACTAGACTTGTCTTATGACGCGCCGGAAGCGGCCGAGCTGACTGACGAAATTATGGAATTTATCAGCTATGAAGCGATTTCCGCTAGTGCTGACTTGGCCCAAGAGCGCGGATCTTACCCGAATTTCGCCGGTTCCCGCTGGGCAGAAGGGTTCGTGCCTTTTGATACTCTTGATGTTTTAGAAAATAGCCGCCGGGTCGGCTTGAAAGTTGACCGGACCTCAAAGATGGACTGGGAGAAACTGCGCGAGCGTGTGAAGCAGGGCATGCGTAATTCCACGCTGTTGGCTATTGCTCCGACGGCCAATATCGGGCTGGTAGCAGGCACTTCAACCGGTATTGATCCGCGGTTCGCGCAGATTTTTAGCCGCAATACTTTAGGCGGCAAGCATTTGGAACTCAACATTAATCTGGTGCGGCGCTTGAAAGCCTTAGGCTTATGGGAGCGGTCCAAGGACGATTTGCTGTCCAGTTATGGCGATATAAGTGCTTTAGAGTATATTCCGGAGGATATCCGGGCATTATTCAAGGATTCTTTCTCGATTCGCCCAAGCGCCTTTATTGACGTGGCAGCTCGCGCTCAGAAATGGGTTGACCAGGCTATTAGCCGTAATATGTATTTAGAAACTCGGGAGATAAATGAGGTGATGAATATCTATTTACTGGCTTGGGAGTGCGGCCTGAAGACGACGTATTATTTGCACATGAAACCGCGTCATAGTGCCGAGCAGAGTACGGTCAAGATTAATAAATCCACTTCATTGGGTAAACGCGGTTTCGGAGCGGCGATGTCTGCGCCAGAAATTATAGTGGAAGAAATTATCGTTAAAGAGACAATTGTCTTAAAAGAAAGCCAGGCCTGTCCGCTTGACCCGCAAGAACGCTTGCAATGTGAAAGCTGCCAATAATAAATATAATGAAATAAATATATGATCTTAGGAAAACCTTTAGAAAGTGACATGAATCTCCGGCCCATCCACTACCAATGGGCGTATGACTTATATAACCAAGCCGTGGCTAATACCTGGTTCCCGCATGAGATAGCCCTCGGCGAAGACCTGGAAGATTTTAAGAAAATGACCGACGACGAGCGCCATGCCGTCAGCTTCTTGATGAGCTTCTTTAATCCATCGGAGCTGATTGTTAATCGTTCGCTCGCCCTCGGTGTCTATCCGTATCTGAAAGCGCCGGAAGCTCATTTATATTTAGCTAAGCAGATGTGGGAGGAGGCGAATCATTGCCAGGCTTTCGAATATGTTTTGGAAACTTTTCCGCTGGATAAGGAAAAAGCTTTTAATGTTCACCTGGAAACGCCGTCTATTATTGCCAAAGAAGCTTTCATGTCCAAGTATTTGGGACGCATGTCAGAAAATATTGATATTGAGAGTATCTCCGGTAAGCAAGATTTTGTGCGCAATCTCGTCGCCTATAATATCGTTATGGAAGGCATCTGGTTCTATAGCGGCTTTATGGTGGCTCTTAGTTTTAGACAAAGACAGAAGCTTAAGAATTTCGCATCCATGATTGACTGGGTGGTGCGCGACGAGAGTTTGCACTTGAAGTTCGGGCTCAACCTTATTCTTACTATCCTGGAAGAAAATCCGGAAATTTCTACGCCAGAATTCGCTAATGAAATCAAGGCGATCGTCATTGAAGGCGTTAATTTAGAAAATGCCTATAATCAAGACTTGTTTCCCCGTGGCATTTCCGGCGTTAACGCCGATTATGTGAATCAATATGTCCGCTATGTGGCTGATCGGCGCTTGGAGGAGCTGGGTTTTGAGGCACATTTTCATGACGTCAATCCGGCGCAATGGATGGCGACTGAAACTGATACTCTTGAACTCGTCAATTTCTTTGAAGCTCAGAATACGAAGTATGAAGTGGATAATCATGCCCATTAAACCTGAGTTATTTGTGATAAAGATGCTGATAAGATATAATATGTATATCCTCTGTTCAGAGGATTAAAAAATTATCATAATTTTAACCGATATGCCGAGCAAACAAAACAGCAATCCATTAGGAATTGATTCGAAGAACGCGGACATTGACTATAAAGACGTTTTTGCCAAGATGATCAATGGTTTTGCCTTGCATAAGATTATTCTCAACGATCAAGATAAGCCAGTTAACTATCAATTCGTTGATGTTAATCCGGCTTTTGAAAAAAGCGTCGGCATAAAAAAAGAAAAGATTATCGGTCGGACTGTGATCGAAGTTATTCCTGGCACTGAGAAGGATCCGGCTAACTGGATTAGTAAATATGGTGAAGTGGCTTTGACCGGTAAGGCGATTGAATTCGAAAATTATTCCGAAGCCATTAAGAAGTGGTTCCATGTCTCCGCCTATTCGCCGAAGAAGGGTTATTTTGTCACGATTTCGGAAGATATTTCCGCACGCAAGCAAGCTGAACTGGATTTGCAGGCCAAGAATGACGAGCTCGAGAAAGTCTTTAAGAACGTCGTTGGCCGGGAAGCGAAAATGATTGAGATGAAGAAGGAAATTGATGAGCTTAAGAGACGGATTAAATAGACTATTCAGAAATATTAAGATCTTATAAAAACCGATTATAACTAGTCGGTTTTTTTAGAACCATGGCCGGCTTTGCATCTTGGAGTCGGTTCGTACTATACTGATAAAGTTATGAAACAAACTGAGGCTCTAACTATTCTTGAAGCAGGGCATAATGTCCTGCTGACCGGTCCGGCCGGCAGCGGGAAAACCTATGTCCTGAATAAATACATCGCCTATCTCAAGGCGAATAATATCGGCGTGGCCATTACGGCTTCGACGGGCATTGCCGCGACCCATATCGGGGGACGGACTATTCATTCCTGGGCCGGCATCGGCATCAAGGATTATTTGAGTGGGCGCGATATTCAGTTGCTCGTCAAGAAGCCATATATTAAAAAACAATTTGAAAAGACTAATGTGCTCGTCATTGACGAGATTTCTATGCTGCATGCATTCCGCTTGGATATGGTGGATGCGGTCTGCAAGGCCGCTAAAAAGAATCATCTGCCTTTCGGTGGCATGCAAATTGTCATGTCTGGCGATTTCTTTCAGTTACCCCCGATTTCTGCCGGCAGTAAAGAAGCGGAGTTCGTCTATAAGGCGAAGGTCTGGGAGGAAATGGATATCCGTGTTTGCTATCTCGATGAACAGCACCGCCAGGATGATAAGAAAATTGCCAGAGTTCTACAGAGCATGCGTGATGACGCCGTCAGTCCGGAAATCATGAAATTATTGACTAGTCGATTAAATAAGCCGGTTAAAAATAAAGTCCAGCCCGTTCGCCTCTTTACCCATAACGCTGACGTGGATGTGATTAATCAAGCGGAGCTCAGGAAAATCCAGGCGCCGGAATTTAGGTACCAGATGACCGGAGACGGTGAGAAGAAGCTGATGGAATCTTTGAAGAAGAATTGTCTGGCCCCGGAAAACTTGGTTTTAAAGCGGGGTGCGCTCGTCATGTTCGTCAAGAATAAATTCAAAGAGGAAGAAACAATATACGTAAATGGCAGTACCGGCGAGGTCGTTAAATTCGATACTAATAATTTTCCGATTGTTCGCCTTGGGTCAGGTAAGGAAATTATCGTGACGCCAGATAGCTGGACAATTGATGATGACGACCGGGTGTTAGCTAAAATAAATCAAATCCCTTTACGCCTGGCTTGGGCCATTACAGTCCATAAGAGTCAGGGCATGACACTTGATGCGGCTGAGATCGATTTGAGTAAGTCTTTTGGCTATGGCATGGGTTATGTCGCTTTGTCGCGCTTAACCAGTCTAGACGGCCTGCATCTGCTCGGCATTAATGATATGGCCTATCGTTTAGACCCCCAGGTTTTTGCCTATGACAAGGAACTGATGATGCAGTCTGAGCTGGCTAAGATTGACGTCCGACCGAAGATTCAGAAAAAGCAGGGTAGCTTGGTTTAGTTAGATTGACATAAGCCATTAATAGTGTCTAAATAGAGACAGTTATTTCACAAATCTTTTTATAAAAAGGAGGAGAAATGAGTAATCAATTAGTGAATAAGTCAGTACGCCGGGTCGTGAAGAATGGTTTCGGCACTTTATGCGCCCATTGCAGTGGTGAAGGTGGTACAGAAGAGGCTTGCTGCAGTAAAAAGGCCGGTTTGGAAGAGTCTCACTATGCTCGTTGCTGTTCTTGCGACGGCAAAGGCTATCATCTGCTACCGAAATGGATGAGGAAAATGTTTACTAAAAATGATAGCAGCGATGGGAATAGTTGAGGACAGGATAATTTAGACTCTCAATATCAGGTATTGGGAGTTTTTTATTTGTCTTGACAAATATTGAAATATTATGTATATTTTGAGGAATACTTTTTTGGTATTTTTGCACGTTAAAAAATATACAATATTTAAGAAATGGAAAAAAATAAATTAAAAGGTTTGTCGTTGGCCAGGTGCGTGAAGGACATAATTCTTGGCAAGGTCAGCATTTCTCAAATCGACCATATTGAGACCGATACCGATGTCAGGGGTCCTGACGGTTGGAAACGGTTGGCTGAGCGGTATAATCTCAAAGAATGGAAATTTAATCCCAAGATTGCTTGGGAGGTGTTAATGGAATTATTAAGGCTGGACCTTATCAAACAGCCGCGCAAGGAAGGGAAGCCGGCTCCGAAGAAGCCTCGGCCGCACCAGCATTGGCTATGCTTACAGAATGATGATCAAGAAAATAAATAGTGAATTAATAAGAAAGGAGAAAAAATGAAACAATTATTATCTTTGGCAGCCATGTCAATTCAGAATTTAGTAAAAAAAGGCGTAGCTACTGTTTGCGCTCATTGTAACGGAAATGGATCTACAAAAAATGATTGCTGCAAAAAGGCAGCCGGACTTGATATGGGTAAGACTCATATCGCTTCGTCAAAGTGCTGCTCTTGCGATGGACTGGGGTATCATAAGGTGTAGTAAGTCTTGAAGAAGTGTAAAAAATAAGCTCTCAGCGTAAAGTTGGGAGTTTTTTATTGGCCTTATTGATAATATTTGGCTAATATTATCATATTTATTGCCAATACATTGACAAAATGATAAAAAAGTAGTATTATTATTGTATAAATGAGTCATGGATGCCGCGGCAAAACATGAACTTTAAAAACTAAATAAAGTAAAAACTAAAATAGAGGAGGAAATTAAGATGAAAAATTGGATGTTATGGGGATTGTTTATCTCCGCTTTAATCTTGGCAGTAATGCTAGTTAAGATGGTATTAGTAGCTGTGTTACCGACAGATTGGAATCATAGCGTTGCCTTAGCGATGGGCGTGAGTGCTCTTGTTTTCGTCTCGATACTCGGAGTTTCCGTCTATCAAGGCTGGACAATTGTGAAGCAAAATCACGAATATGTGGTGGAAATTTTTGGTAAGTATACTGGAGAACCTTTAACTCCCGGACTTAGTATCTTATTTCCTTGGTTTAACTGGGTAGTTATTCAATGCGATGTATCTTTAGCGCAGAGAATGGTGCGTCTATATGCAGATGAATCAAAAGAGGGTGGCGGACTACTCGATTTCAAAGATGGTAGTGCTCCAGTTATTTCGTTCATCACTTACAAAGTGTCTAATTCGTATTTAGCAACGTATGTCTCAAATGATTTACAGGGAAATATTAAAGAGTATACAGATCATTTACTGAGATCTTATCTTGGTCAATACAATATCGACGATCTTGATGAGATGAAAAGTAGTATGAATTTAGAGACTATTGCTGGTATGTGCAATTTTTGTCCTAGTGTGAAGCTGACTGAAAATGAAATTGAATTGCTTAAACAGCAAGCCACAGCCAATTATGAGAACACTGAATATTATAAGTCTTTGGCCGCTGTCGGTATTCAAGCTGTTAGTTTGGTAATTTCCGATATTAAAATGACTCCAGAGGTTATCGATCTAAGAAATAAGAAGATGAAAGCATCAGTGGAGATTGAGGTGGCTAAACTGGCTTTAGAAAAAGCTGAAGTAAGTAAGCAAATTACTATTACTGAGGCAGAGGCTAAGAAGGCTGCTGATATCCTGGAGGCGGAAGCTAAGAAAACCGCTCAAGTTATGATGGGTTCTGGTCATGCTGACCGCATCAAGCAGATGATTGAATCTGGCTTGTCGGCAGAAGAAGTGGCTGCCATTATAATTAAGGAAGGGCAATGGGAGTCAATAGGAAAGGGTGGTAATCATGTCACTGTTATCGAAGGTTCTAATAACGGCACGGCTTTGCAAGGAGCACAATTTGGCGCCGGTTTTACGAGTAATCAAAAATGAATTAATTGAAAAACTGAGAAAAGATGAAAATCAAGAATACGTTATTTAATGAACCTGATGGCCAGCCAACAGGAAATTCTGGCACTGAGTTAAGCAATGACTCAATAATGAACTCAAAATTTGCTAAAGATAATATAGGGGACGTTAAGCGTTTTATATTCGCAACCGTGGCTGCTTCTGTTCTATATTTTGTATTCTTACATTTTATGCCTATTACGGGGATAATCTTGAAGAATATCATGACTGTGATTGTAGTGTTAATTTTTCTGGCAATTTACCGGTCGGTTCAGGAAACTAAGGCTGTCGTTGGCAATGCAATTATTTTGACTGTGTTGCTATTGTTTACATGGCAGATGCTTGAATACGCCGCCAATCCTTACGGTTCATACACGCCAGAACAACAATTAGAAATTAAGAAAGAGCAGGAAAAAGCAAATCAAGCAAGAATTGAAAGCTTTAAAGCCGACTCATTACTAGCTCTCAGAAATGACATTGAAGCTAGAGCCATGATTCTACCGACTGGAACGCATCGCTTTAATTTAAGCGCTAATGATTCCACTGGTTGGTTAACAATCCCAGCTTCAGGAAAATTCGAATATTCGATTTCTTCGAAATCGTTTAAGTACAAAATTATTTATTCTGATGGCACGCCGCTACAAGGTTCAAAAAATGGAGTTATTCCTTGGCGCGCTAGACCGGTCTTTCAAATAAAATCTTTGGAGGATCAAACAATAAAGGTTGTCATTAAGAAAATTTAGTAATTTAAAAGCAATTTACTAGGGACGAAGTTCTATCCGAACATCGTCCCTTTTTTATTTTTTGGCTAAATGTTATAATGATTTTAGATAAACATTAATTTAAAGAGTATGAAAAAGTTATTGGCTTCGATTTTTCTAACATTCATTTTTGCTTTTATTATTAGTCTGACTCCTGTCTTAGCTCAAACTGGTACGGGCGGCTCCGACCAGCCTAGTAATGGTACCATATCCCTCTCCAACCCCCTCGGTTCAGTTTCCACCCCTCAAGCTTTAATTGGCCGCATCATTAACTCTGTCTTAGGCATCGTCGGTTCCATCGCCCTCCTATTCTTCGTCTATGGCGGTCTTATCTGGATGACCTCGGCGGGGAACTCTGATAAGGTCAAGAAGGGGCGCGATACCTTGGTTTGGGCGGCAGTAGGCTTAATCGTGATATTCTCCGCCTATGGCTTAACCCGCTACGTCCTGACGACAGTGACCGGTAAATAAGAGAAATTAAGTTTTATATTAGCGGATAATTTTAAAAAATATCGGGTTCAGGCCTGTTTTTGAGCAGGTTTGACAATTACTGATATTTTTTTTAATATAGAAGAGCAACAAAATAATGGGTCGATACCAAAGCGGTCAACTGGGGCAGACTGTAAATCTGCTGGCCTTGCGCCTTCGAAGGTTCGAATCCTTCTCGGCCCACTAATGTAAAAACTAACACAAAGTGTTAGTTTTTTGATGTTAAGAGTATATAGGATTCGAATGCCGGAGGCGGAACGCCGAGGCCGGGTCGGGGTGCTTAGTGAGCGAAGACTGCGTAGCAGGCTAGCGAGACATAGCAACCGTGACCGAATCCTTCTCGGCCCACTAAGAAAAAACACCAAAAGGTGTTTTTTTGTGGGGTTAGCGGCTAAGTGGTTCATTGACATTTACCCTTAATTATATTAAAGTGGGCTCATAGAAATCATCCTTTAACAATTTAAAATAGAAAGGAGTAAAAATGAAAAGAAAGATTAGTCTAACTCAAGACGCGGCCATTATCGCATTTATGGCGGTGGCTTGCTTTTTGCCTTTTATAGCCCCGGGTATCCTGGCTTTTGAAATGGGTAATAAAGAATTATTGTCGTACCGTAAACCTATACCCAAAGGCGAGGTTTTAATTTCTTTGCTGATTGGTATAGCCGTTTTCATGCTCTTGATGATAGGCTCGGTAGCAAGACCGGAAATTAACTATGCATTCGCTCTGGTAACTGCGGTTATCGTCACCGGATCATTCTTTCTGGGAGTCTATTTGAAAAAGAGGTCCGACAGGAAGAATAATGAAAGATTAGAACAAATCATTTTAACAAATGGAGGTAAATAGTATGAATGAATTGAAGGATTGTCCCGATTGCGGGGCTAAACCTGGACAGCCGCATAAGAATGGCTGCGATATTGAAAGATGCAGCGAATGCGGCAATCAAGTTATTGGCTGTAGCTGTCCTAATCATGATAAGGCATTTGCGCGCTGGACCGGCTTCTGGCCAGGAGTGATTGAAGCTGAAGGCTTGGGCATTGATATGGACGAATTTTATCGCCTGAACATGCACTTGATTTTCTTTGTAAAGCCGGAAATCGAAAATTAATAGATTTAATAAGAGTTTGCCAGAGGAGCCCTAATCGGACTCCTTTTTTATTGGCCGCTGTGTGCTTGTTTAACGTGTGTTAGGGTGATATTATATAAGTATAAAGATAAATTTATGCAATTAATCAATCCGGAAAATATCGGTGGCGACTTGGCGAAGATTTTCGCTATTGAGTTCGGCGTGTTGGCGATTGTGATCATCGTTCATCTGCTTTTCTAATATGCCGGAGCTTCCTGAAGTGGAAACCATCCGGCGTGATTTAACGGCTTCAATAGTGAAGCGTCAAATTGCCGCTGTAGAAATCCTATCGCCAAAAACCGCTTCGCATTCGGCCGCTTTTTTTAAAAGGGAATTAGTGGGGCGGAAAATTATGGCGGTTTCACGGCGGGGTAAGCTTTTGATCATCACCCTCTCATCCGGTAAAGATGAGGTTGTAAATAGTGAAGGAATTAATTATCTCTTGATTCACTTGAAAATGACTGGTCAATTGATTTACCTGGATAAGAAAAATCGGGTGGCTGGTGGTCATAGCTTGAATACCAAAGTAGAGACCGAGAAGCTGCCCAACAGTCATACTCGGGCGTACTTGGTCATGGATAATGGCGGCCACCTCTATTTTAATGACATGAGGAAATTCGGCTATTTAAAGCTAGCCACTAAGAAGGAGTTAGATGCTCTAATTGAGAAGAATTACGGGCCGGAACCACTTACCCCGGAATTTACTTTAGAGACATTTAAGAAAGCTTTGAGTCGGACGAACCTGAAAATTAAGGCGGCTCTCTTGAATCAGAAACTGATTGCTGGGCTGGGTAATATCTACGTCGATGAAGTCCTCTGGGAGGCGAGAATAAGGCCAGAGCGTTTAGTGCCGAGTATTAGGCCAGAAGAACTAAAGAAGTTATTTTTGGCCATTAACAAGATTATTGCCTTAGCGATTGAGAGTCGGGGGACTACTTTCAGTAATTATGTCGATTCTCAGGGGCGGAGCGGTAATTTCTCTAAGTTCCTAAAAGTCTATGGCCGGGGTGGGGAAAAGTGCCCGAAATGCCATAATCCGCTGCAAAAAACGAAGATTGCGGGGCGCGGAACGCACTATTGCCCGATTTGTCAAAAGTAAGCTAAATTAAAACCTTTTATTTGACTTTTATCTGTTTTTTATATATTGTTTAAACAGTTAATTATTTAAAAGCAACGAATATGTCCCAAGACAACATGATAAAAATGGAGTGTACGGTTTGCAAAACTACTACCCATCATTCTCGCAAGAACAAGAAAGTGATCAAAGAACGTTTGGAACTTTCCAAATATTGCAACAAGTGTAAGAAGAATACGCCTCACAAAGAAACTAAATAAGCTCTTTCCGGCTCAGCCGGCAGCTAAATATTATGCCTCAAAAATTAACCAAGCCCTTTATTTTAATTTTGGTGGTTTTAGTTCTCGCCGGCTGCTTCCTAGTTTTCAGACCCTTCCTGACAGAAATAATCGTCGCCGCCATCATGGCGTCGGTTTTTTATACCCCTTTTATCCGTTTCTCGGAATTTTTAGGCGGTCGCCGAAACTTGGCCGGTATCTTGATGTGCCTCTTGCTTTTGGTGATTATCATTTTGCCGACAGTTCAGCTCATGATTTACGCCAGTGAAAAATCCGTGGTTGTCTATAATATGACCGTGGATTTTTTTGATGGCCATACGCTGAATGATTTTTTTAAAACCGAATTTTTTCAACACGGCTTCCTGCGTAATCTGAATCTGGGTAATATTGATTTTAAGAGCGAAACCGTTAAGGATGCGCTGCTGGCCACTCTTAAAGAATCCAGCAATTGGCTTTTGACCGGCGCGACTTTTGCTGTTAAAGAAACAACTAGTTTCGCGGTTTCCTTGTTCTTGATTGTTCTGACGATGTTTTTCTTCTTCGTTGACGGCAAGAAGATGCTTGGTAAATTGATGCTCCTGTCACCGATGCCGAATAAATATGATCAAGAACTTTTCCGAAAATTCCGAGTTATTAGCCGAGCGACTTTTATTTCCACCTTTGTGGCCGCCCTTGGCCAAGGTCTCGTCGGTGCCATCGGTTTTGCCATTGTTGGCTTCCCGCCATTTTTGGCTGGCATCATGATTGCTGTTTTGTCGCTTTTACCATATATTGGTTCCATGATTTTCTATGTCCCCGTCGGTCTTTTCTATCTCCTGACCGGGGCTGTCTGGCAGGGAATCTTCGTCCTCCTCTGGGGTTTCCTGATTATCGGCACAATTGATAATGTCATCCGCACCTATATGGTTAAGGATGAAGCGGAAATCAGTCCGATCTTCGTCTTCTTTTCCATCCTTGGCGGTATTATTTTCTTCGGTTTCTGGGGCGTTATTCTCGGCCCACTCTTAGTTGCTCTGGCAGTCACGATTGTCCATATCTATGAACTGGAATTCTGTGAATCGCTAGACGGCGAGAATTGCGAAATGCTGCGAAGTGAAGTTAAGGAGGCGGAGCGCGTCGCAGTCCTGAAACTTAAAACGGAAACTAGACAGACTCGGAAGCAAAAATAGGAAAAAATTAAAAATAATATAAACATATGTTAGGACCAAAAACTAAAAAGAACCTGGAAGAAGCTTTTGCCGGCGAATCGATGGCGCGGAACAAGTATGATTATTTCGCTTCAGCCTTCCGCAAGCGCGGCTATATCCAGATTGCTAACATCTTCGAAGAGACAGCTCGAAATGAGAAGGAGCATGCTAAGCTCTGGGCCAAAGAACTGGGTTTGGTTCCTCAGGAATTAATTGAGGAATTAAAGGCGGCGATTGCCGGCGAGCATTACGAGAACACGGAAATGTATCCAAGGATGCAGGCCGAGGCCATGGAGGAAGGGCACACCGAGATTGCTCAGCTCTTTAAGGAGGTTGGTGAGGTTGAAGAGAAACACGAAGAGAGATATATGAAGCTCTTAGCTAATATCGAAAACGGGGAAGTCTTTAAGAAGCCGGAAGTGAAGCGCTGGAAATGCGATAATTGCGGCTATATCCACGAGGGCACGGATGCTCCGGACAAATGCCCGGCCTGCAGTCATCCTCAGGGTTATTTCGAGGTCTTCGTTGAAACTTATTAATCAATAAAATTTAACTATATGAGTAATCGCGTCGGCAAAACATATTTTTGCAAAATCTGCGGTAACGAAATCGAGTTTAAGAAGGATGGCGGCGGACCAGTGGTTTGTTGCGGTATGGAGATGACTATCAAGAAAGAGGGGTTTGACGGGGAGGAATAGAATTATCAAGAAAATTACTGAGTTTATTAAAGAGCTGTCCATTTTGGCCGGCTCTTTATTTTTAATTTAGATTTTCTTCAGGTGGTCTTTGGTATGATTAAACCATGGATAATATTATTAAAGAAAAAGCGCGGGAACTTAGGCGGTCAGGTCATTCTTTTAAGGAGGTTGGCTTGGAATTGGGCATAGCTAGAAGCACGGTTTCAGTCTGGACTAGATCGGAGGAATTAAATGAGGCGGCAAGGCTCAGGTTGCGGGAGCGGAGTGATTTGGGGAGAGCCAAGGGGGTGCGGACCATGAACCTGAAACGGCAGGCAGTTCTCGAGGATATAGATAGTAAATGCGGCGTGCTAATAAATAAAGACTATCAGATTGATGAATATAAGCTTCTCCTGGCGGCTTTGTATTGGGGCGAGGGTGCGAAGACGGATAGCCGGTTGGCATTTATTAATTCTGATCCGGGAATGATCAAAACTTATCTCTGGCTACTTAGGAAATGCTTTGAAATTAACGAGAGTCGCTTAAAATGCCGTTTGCATCTCCATGAGTATCATAATCGCAAGGCCATGATATTATTTTGGTCTAAGGTTACAGGTATTCCCAAAACAAATTTTTCCATATATAATAAGCCCCATACTGGAATTAATAAGAAGCCTGGGTATAAGGGTTGCTTGTCAATTCGGTACGGAGATAGTAGAATACTTAAAGAGATATTCATTATCATCGAGCGTTTCAAGAATTTAGCTAATATTGCGGGATTAGTATAACAGTAGTATTTTTGTCTCCAAAACAAAAGGCGCAGGGGCGGCACCTGCATCCCGTGCAAATGAGTAAAAACACAGAATTTAAATGATTCTGTGTTTTTGTTAAGCGATTTGCTATAATTACCTCATGAATACACAAGAAATTCTTAAGCAATTAATCGCCTTCAATACCGTTAATGACCAAGAAGGTTTGACGGCTGTGGATTGGATCAAGGCTTTTTTAGATGGCCATAGTTTTGAAACTAAAAAGATATTTTCTGCTGATAAGACCAAGGCCAATCTTGTGGCCTTTAAAAGAGGGAAGGGTAAGAAATGGCTGTATTTTTCTGGACACTTAGACACTGTGCCGGCTGGTGCGGATTGGTTGACTGACCCTTGGAAAATGGAAGTGAAAGGTGACAAGATTTTTGGCCTCGGTACTTGCGATATGAAGGGCGGAGTGGCGGCTATGCTGAGCGCGGCTACCGAAGTGCATAACCCCGACTTGAATCTCGGCCTGATTTTCACCTATGACGAGGAAAATGATTTCGGCGGTGTTTATGAATTATTTAAAAAACAGAAATTAGTTCCCGGTACGGTGATTCTGGCCGAGCCGACTGATAATCAGCCCGTTATCGCTCTTAAGGGTATGATTAGCTTCGTGGTGACATTTAAGGGTAAATCAGCTCATTCCAGCTATCCGGACAGAGGAATAAACGCCATTGTTAATGCGGCCAGCTTTATCAATGAATTGAGAAGTGAGAGTGCTAAACTCCTAAAGAAAAAGATAAATTATTTTAATCCGGCCGAGGCGACTAATAATCCAGCTATCATTAACGGGGGAGATGCCATTAACAAGATTCCCGCCTTGTGCGTGCTGAGGATGGAATATCGGGTGGTGGCTAATGAGCAATTTATTGTTCTGAAGAAACTGATTAGCAGTCTGGCTAAGAAATATCAAGCCCGGGTGGTTTTCGATTATGCTATGGAGCCCATGCTGACTACGGATAAGAAAATAATTTCTTTGGTGGAAAAAATCTCCGGACGGAAGGCCGGCGGCTTGAATTATGTGACGGAAGGCGCAATTTTCGCCCGTCATAAGTTCACGCCGGTGATTTTAGGACCCGGGCCAATTAATGCGCATCTGGCTAATGAGTTTGTGAGTAAAAGGAGCTTGGCAGAGGCGGTCGCGATATTTAAGGAGATTATTAAGGGAATTTAGTGCTAATTGTATGATAAAGAAAATAGTCCTCGGCGGCGGTTGCTTCTGGGGCATGCAAGAATTATTTCGGAGCCAGCCAGGAGTTGTCGGCACTCGGGTCGGCTATGCCGGCGGGGAGGTCGTTAACCCGACGTATGAGAACCATGAGGGCCATGCAGAGGTCTTAGAGATTGAGTATGACGACACGAAGACGTCCTATCGCGCTCTACTGGATTTCTTTTTCCGCGTCCATAATCCCACCACTTTGAATCAGCAGGGTAATGACCGCGGGACTTCATACCGTTCGGTTATTTTCTATAGCAATGGGGAGGAGAAGCAGGAGGCCGAGGCGTTCATTGACCTGGTTAACCGGTCCGGGCGCTGGGAGGAGGCGGTAGCGACGACTTTAGAGCCGCTCACGCAGTTTTATTTGGCCGAAGACTATCATCAAGACTATTTACAGAAGGATCCGGCGGGATACACCTGTCACTTTGTCAGGTTCGGGACTTATTTATAATTTAGACTATAACAATATGGAAAAAAGAATTGGGCCGAAGTTAAGCAGTCCCGCCTACCGCGTTTGGATATTCATGGTGGGTATTATCGCCACCATCGCCTATCGCCTGGTCATTGTACTGAGCGACTTTAGCCCGTATTGGCTCGAAGTGGCCTGGTATGTGGGTACGGTGGGCTTTATCTGGTATTTCGGGCATCGCTGGGCGATTGAACGCCGCCGCGACAGGCTGATTGAGGAGTTGGGCCTCGTCAAGAAGATTGAGGACGGGCAGGTGCTGGGAGCAGAGGACCGGGAAGCGACGGTCTATATCCTCAAGGGCCTGAGCACGAGCCTAGCGAAGTGGAATTATGTGGCGATTTTTATCTTTTCCTTCCTGGCGATGGGGTATGCGGTGTGGAGCGATTTGTGGAGATAGGAACTGTTTTACTGGGTAAAAAAAAGAAAATTGGTAATATTGATAGACAGGTCTGGGGTGAGTTTGGGATGGTCTGGGTATCTGCGAATATGCTATATAAAAGCAATGTTTTATTAATAAATCATTGCTTTTTTGTAGTTTTAGGGATAAAATCTAGATAAAGAAAAGTTAAAGAGAATATAAATTATAGATAAAATATATGTCAGATATTGAGAGTCTTACTGAAAAATTATTAAACTTCAGAAAGGATAGGGATTGGGAGCAATTTCATAATCCTAAGGATATGGCTCTTTCGCTAACTTTAGAGGCAACGGAAGTTCTTGAGCATTTTCAATGGAAAAATGGCGTTGTTCTAGATGAGTATGTTAAAACGCATGCAGAGCATCTCGGAGAAGAGCTGGCTGATGTTTTGGGCTGGGTATTGTTATTATCCCACGATTTAGGTATTGACATTAATGAGGCTATGCAAATCTTGTCATAAAGAAATTGATGATAATGCTCAAAAATTTACTGTGGAGTTCTTGCATAAAATAAAAATAGAACACGAAGAATCTATTTTAAATGTATCTTCAAGTGGGCTGGGTGGTAAAGGTGGAAATGCTTTAGTTTTAGGAAGCGGTACAGCTATTGGAGGTCTTGGAGGTGGAGGTGGCGTTAGTGGTAAGGGAGGGGACGGTGGTGATGCGAATGTTATTG
>VFKX01000107.1 GCA_009885285.1 Candidatus Falkowiibacteriota bacterium | reverse complement strand
GGTTTCTCATATCTGGTTCTTAAGAGGTTTATCCTCTAAGATCGGCTTACTCTTAGGTATGGGCATTCAGTCACTGGAAAAAGTTATCTATTATGCCAGCTTTATCGTCACTGAAGTTGACGAGGCTTTGAAGGAATCCACTATTGATCAGATTAAGTCCGAGTACAAGGCGAAGCTTAAGAGTATTGATAACGAATTCAATAATCAGATTAAGAAGCTGAAAGATGACGGCGGTGCAGCCGACGAGGGCAGTACTGAAGTTAAGGATATCTTGCACGCCAAGGCTGAACGTTTGGCTCGCTTGGAAGAAGATTTCGGCACCGTCCAGAAAGAGCTTAAGGAACTGAAGCCGCTTTTGATTATGAGCGAACAGCAGTATCAGGAATTGAGCCAGAAGTTCGGCCACATCTTTGAAGCTTCTATCGGCGCTGAAGCTATTCATAAATTATTAACCCTGATTGACCTGGATAAGAGCATCATCTCTCTCGAAGAGAAGATGGAAGGGGCAGTTGATTCCAAGAAGGAAAAATTAGTGAAGCGCTTGAAATTATTAAAGGGTTTGCGCAATAATAATATCCGCCCGGAATGGATGATTATGGTCGTAATGCCGGTTGTTCCTCCTGATTTACGCCCGATGGTCGCCCTCGACGGTGGTCGTTTCGCCGCATCTGACTTGAATGATTTATATCGCCGTATCATTAACCGTAATAACCGCTTAAAGCAATTAATGGACCTGAACGCTCCGGAAGTTATTTGCCGTAACGAAAAGCGTATGTTACAGGAAGCGGTTGATGCTTTAATTGATAATTCCGCCCGCCACACTAAGACTGTCACCGCCTCCACTGGTCAAAAGAGACAGCTCAAATCTTTAGCTGACACTTTAAAAGGTAAGCAGGGTCGTTTCCGCCAGAACTTATTAGGTAAGCGCGTCGATTATTCCGGCCGTTCCGTTATCGTCGTTAATCCGCGTTTGAATCTTGATCAATGCGGTCTGCCGAAGATTATGGCCTTGGAATTATTCAAGCCGTTTGTCATCTCTCAGCTTATCAAGCGCGAAATCGTGCATAATGTCCGCAGCGCTTCTCGTTATATGGAAGCTGGTCATGATGAGGTTTGGGATATCTTGGAAGAAATCATTAAGGGCGCTTTCGTGCTTCTTAACCGCGCTCCAACCTTACATCGTTTAGGTATCCAGGCTTTTCGCCCGATTTTGATTGAAGGTAAAGCTATTCAGATTCATCCTTTAGTTTGTACGGCTTTCAACGCCGACTTTGACGGCGACCAAATGGCTGTCCATGTCCCGTTAACTAAGGAAGCGAAGCATGAAGCCGAAACTTTAATGCTGTCCACCCATAACTTATTGAAACCGGCTACTGGCGATCCAATTGTCACTCCCGCTCAAGATATCGTTTGGGGTACATACTACATCACATTAGTAGAAGCGAATTATGCTGAAGCCAAGGTTGAGGACATGCATTATTTCTATAATTCTGACGAAGCTTATTTGGCTTATGAAAGCAATGGTATTGACCTGCATGAACCGATTCGCGTTAAGTATGACGGCGAAATGTTAAAGACGACTGTGGGACGTTTGATTTTTAACTCCTTATTACCGGAAAAACTCCGCTTCATCAATGATGTTGTCGGCAAGGGTAAGTTGAAGGATCTGATTCGCGAATGCCTGCGTATTTACGGCGAAGACGAAACTGTGAAGTTTATCGACAGCTTGAAGAATCGCAGCTTTGCTTTCATCACTAAATCTGGTTTGTCTTGGGGCTTCGGCGATTTGCCGACTTTGCCAGAAAAGGATTTATTAATTGATGCTGCTAATAAAAAAGTAGAATTGATTCAGGAACAATATAATGAAGGTTTATTGACCGAGAGTGAGCGCTACGCCAAGGTTATTGAGGAGTGGACTGGTACTAAGGATAAGATTGCCGCTATTTGTAAGAAAGGCTTGCAGAATATCTTGCCGGTTTATTCCATGATTGAGTCTGGCGCCCGCGGTTCTTGGGCTCAGCCGGTGCAGATTTTGGGTATGAAAGGTTTAGTAACCTCTCCGTCCGGTGCCATTTTCGAATTACCGGTTAAAGGTAACTTTAAGGAAGGTTTCGGCGTACTGGAGTATTTCATTTCCACTCACGGCGTCCGTAAGGGTTTATCCGATACCGCTTTAAGAACAGCTAATGCCGGTTACTTGACCCGCCGTCTCGTCGACGTCGCTCAGGATATTATTATCTCTGATGATAATTGCGGCGATACTGTCGGGCTTGATTTGAAGCGTGCCGAGATTGAAAAGAACGGCGAGGATTTCTTCAAGCGTTTGACTGGCCGTTTCGTAGCTAAGGATTTACTGGACAAACAAGGCGAATTGGTTTTGGATGCCGGCGCTTTGCTTGATGATGAAAATATTAAATTGATTAAGACTAAGGATATTGAAGATATCTGCGTCCGGTCCGTGCTGAGCTGTAAGATGCATAAAGGCATTTGTGCCAAATGCTATGGTTGGGATCTCGCCTATAACAAGGAAGTGAAAATGGGCTCGACTGTCGGCACGATTGCTGCTCAGTCCATCGGTGAACCGGGTACTCAGTTGACGATGAGAACCTTCCATACTGGCGGTGTGGCTGGTCAGGATGATATCACTCAAGGTTTGCCTCGCGTTGAAGAAATCTTTGAAGCCCGCAGTCCGAAGAAGAAGGCTTTGATTTCCGACGTGGCCGGCCGCGTCAAGATTGAATTTGCTCAGAAGATTATTAAGGATAAGGATGGCAAAGAAATTTCCGTCAATAATCCTCAGACGAAGATCCTAAATATCTATTATCAGGGCAAGGATCATGACAAATATTATATCTCTGAGAAAGTTAATGAATTAAAATTAGCTGGCGGCCTGAGCGCTAAGGACACTAAGAAATTAGAGGTCAAAGTGATGGTCAAGGACGGCGACACAGTTTCCCCTAATTCTGAATTGTTCAAAGTTGGTGCCGAAGTCGTCCGCTCCAATTCCGATGGCGTCGTGACCGTGACTGAAAAATATATTTCCGTCGCTCGCGATATCGAGAAAGTTAAAGAATACCCGATTATTAAGGGAACAATGATGATGGTGAAAGACGAAGAACGCATCGAAGTCGGTACTCAGTTGACTGAAGGCAGTCTTGATTTACGCGAGTTATACAAGTTGAAGGGACGCTTGGAAACCCAGAAATATATTATCAAAGAAATTCAATATGTTTACGGTTCTCAGGGTCAGCCTTTGAATGATAAGCACGTGGAAATCATTGCTCGCCAGATGTTCTCTCGTTATTTAATCACTGACTCCGGCGATGCTTTGGTCTTATCTGGCGAAACCGTTGAAGAAGAAGTCTTAGAACAGGCCAATAAGGGCATAAAGAATCCGGCTAAGGCTGATCGTTTACTCATGGGTATCACTAAGGCATCCTTGACGACTGACAGCTTCCTGTCTGCCGCTTCCTTCCAAGAAACTTCCCGCGTTTTAATTGATGCTGCTGTTAACGGCAAGATTGATTATCTCGAGGGCTTGAAAGAAAATGTCATTATTGGTTGCTTAATCCCAGCCGGAACCGGCTATAAGGGGAAGAAAGCGAGACTAGACTACGGAAAATAAGCAATATTTAGAAGGAAAAGATAAAAAATGACCGGCTACTCAGCTGGTCATTTTTGTTTAAAATTAGCTAATTGGTGAGTATAAATACCTGATAGGCTTGACAATTCTCTAATTCTATGCTATAATTACTTTTGTAAGATTGAGAAGCGATAAAGTTCTTTGACAACAGTAGTTAATAGAGATTCAGTTATCGACCAGAGCCTTGTCATCAGGGCCTTGATCGATAACCGAATCTTGGTTGTAAATATATAAACAAATTAACTCAAATATTTGAAAGATGAAAAAAGTAATCGTATTATTCGCCGCTTTCGTAATGATAGCCAGTTTTAATGCTTCAGTTGTTAACGCTCAGAGTTCAAAATCATTATTCGCCGATAACGAATATGTTATCCGCGCACTTGATGGAAAGCATGTTATTGAATCTGATGGTTTAGTTCTTGTTAAGGATAGCAAACTAAACAACAGGCATATTGCTACTGCTGAAACAAAAGTAACCTTTGAGTACGCAAGTTATAAACGGAGAAGTGTGTTGAATGGCTATATTAAATCATTGACAGCAACAGAAATTGCCAAAAATAATTTATCAGAGTCACAGGTTTGGCACCTAATCATTAATGGTAAAATAAACCAAGGTGTTACTGCTTGTTTCGTTGATTCTCAATTGATGATTATCTTAAATTATGATAATTATCGTAAATATGTAATCAGTGTTCAGGATATTAATAAATATCCGTACACAATTAACACATTTATTTCCGTTAAGTAATTCATCGCTTAACAAACCAATCTTTTACTGGGCACTACATTTTTACGTAGTGCCTTTTTTCTTGTCCGGGGCTTAAATCTTGATTTATGCCCTTTTTTTATTACCAAAAATCAAGTAAAATATAGATATGAAGTCAATTAAATCCCGGTATTTAGCCCAGTCTTACCAGACGAGGGTGCGGATAGTTCTAGGACTGACTATAATATTATTAGCAGGTCTTTTTGTGTATCTAAAAGTTGTGCCAAATGGAACGATTACCTATCATCGCTCTTGGCCGCGCGGATTAGCGTCTGGCAAGGGCTTTATCTATGATTTCAAGCCAGGAGAGCGGCTTGACTCTGGCTCTGAGGCTCTAAAGATTATTGCTGACCCAGTCTATTTCAGCCTTTATGCGCCGCGGGCTTTTGACCGGGCAGAGGTAACCATACAATATCGCGATCATTTATCATCAACTTCGCCGGTCGTAGAAGTCGGGGTCTTGCGCGATAAGCTGACTGGGCAGTGCGACTTACAGCCCCTGCAGAACGATACCGTCGATAAATATCGCTTTTCCTGGCCGCGTTTAGATGACAGTGCCGGCCGCTTAATCTTGCAGGCAGAAAAATATTATGAGCGCTTAACTGATTTTGAAAAGGACCTGGAAGCGGGGAATTTGAAAAACTGCCCTGGGGGCATAACGGCTTGCCTGGCTACCTATAATTACCCAGTGGCGACAAATTTTCGTTTGCCTGATTATGCAAGTATTGTCCCGACTGTTATTACGCAGCCTTTTCGCGGCGCTCATCAGTTTTATGTATATTTTAAGCCCGGGGCTTGGCGGCTTGGTTTTAATTTCGTGGACTTGAATCTCGATGCGGCCACCGATCCGATTACAGTCACAGTCTTTTCTGGCACTGAGCAAATTGCCACAGAGACCCTGAAAGATGAACAAGGCGCTGTGAGCGGACAACGGGAAGAGAAAAGCTTGATCATGAGCGGCCAAAAAGCTGCCGGTTTATATCGGGTAGAAATCAAGGTGAGCGATGATATCGTCATGTCTCAATTAACCAGTTCTTCGGACAAGCTCTCATTTATTAATAAGGTCTGGCCCGTTTCCGGTTCAGGAAAATTAACCATGTTTACCGATGCTCCGCAGCTCGGCGTCAGCACTATTAATCCAGTCAGCCTAGGCCAAATCAGTTTTGGCGGTCGAAAGTTTACGCTGGATAAGACCTATCAGCCATTTTCCTATCGGGTAGCTGCCGGCATCAATAAGATAATTATTGATGAAGATGATTTAGTCTTGGAAAATAGCGGCGTTTTCGCTTTTTCCAGCGATGGTTTAGTTAACCCTAATACTCAGAAAGTTGATGGTAACTTCCAGCTCTCAGATAATATTAAATATATCATTGCCGGCTATGAGCGTCCTTTGGAAGACAATGGCTTAAAAACGGCGCAGGCTGTTTTGAATTTAAAAGCGGCGGCCAGCGATGATAATAAATATACCTTTGTCATTTCTATTCCAGGATTAAACGAAATAGTCGGCACTGATAATTATTTGGAAATTGAAAAAATTAGCATCAGATTGCAGGGTAAGAATATTTTTCAGAAAATTCGCGAATTGCTAACATCGAACTAGTATGGATAAAAATAAAGTGCTTATCAGGGAGGGCTATTATTTTTTAACGGTTTTATTAATTGTTCTAGTTGTATTAGAATTACTATCTCCTAATATCATCCTCGCCTATTTCAATCTCAATTATTTGATTGTCGCCTGGCTGATATTTAGCGTGCTTGAGCTTTATCAGAAATAATCAATATATTTAATTAATTGCCATATAATTTAGAAAATTCCTATGTCTTTGAATAATTTTTTTAATCCTAAATCAGTAGCGGTTGTCGGCGCCTCCAATAGTCCGGAAAAGCTGGGCAGGCA
Organism: Candidatus Falkowiibacteriota bacterium; assembly: GCA_009885285.1. GTDB lineage: Bacteria > Patescibacteriota > Patescibacteriia > Patescibacteriales > UBA12465 > UBA12465. The sequence goes on along the minus strand of VFKX01000107.1, from coordinate 11,618 downwards.
AATCCTGGACAATATTATTAAGGGCGGCTTTAAAGGCGCAATTTACCCGATTAATTTTAAGGAAAAGACGATAGCAAAACTGAAGGCCTATCCGACCCTGGAGTCATTGCCGAAGCCAGTTCGGTCGTCATTGCTGGTGGTTATTTCCATTCCCTCGGCCTGCGTTATTCCGGAAATACAGAAATGCGCCGTTTTAGGCATTAAAAACATTATTATCATTACAGCTGGTTTTAAGGAGTCAGGCGAGGCCGGCAAGGCTCTGGAGGCTGAGATTAAAGACCTGGCAACTCAGCACCATCTAAATATTCTCGGGCCGAATTGTCTCGGACTGATAAATACTTGGCACAAACTTAACGCGACTTTCGCAGCGGCTGACACTGAAACGGGGAACTGCGCCATGCTGTCGCAGTCTGGCGCTATTGGCGCTGGCGCTCTCGACTGGCTAAAGGTCAAAGATTTTAATTTCGGATATTTTATCAGCCTCGGCAATAAAGCAGTGCTTGATGAGAATGCTATTATTGAATATTTGGCAGCTGATAAAAAAATTGATCTGATTATCGCTTATCTTGAAGAAGTGGCCGATGGCGATAAGTTTATGTCCATTGTTTCCCGCCTGGCTAAGCTAAAACCAGTTGCGGTTTTAAAGGCGGGTACGAGTGCCGCTGGCGGAAAACTCGCGATGTCTCATACTGGCTCACTGGCCGGTTCGGCGGCAGCCGTGAAAGCCGGCGTAGAAAGGGCGGGCGCCATTTGGCTGGATAATCTCGAGGACATGTTTAATCTGATGATGATTTTTGATAAGAAATCCTGGTTCAATACGGGCAGTCCGGAGCTGCACGTCATCACTAATGCTGGCGGCGTAGCCGTCTTAACGGCCGATGAAATCAGCCGTCAGGGCTTGCCTTTGGGTAAGAGCCAAGATTTATTGGGCGATGCTGATGCTACCCGTTATGAACTCGCACTCGCAAGTTGTTTGGCTGATAAAAAAGTTAATAATTTACTAGTTCTTTTGACGCCTCAGACCTCAACCGAGCCGCTTAAGACTGCTCAAGCCATCATCAACATTAAGAAGAAATATCCTAATAAATTAATTATGACGAGTTTTGTCGGCGGGGAAGCGGTCGCCGCCCCTCGGCAATTGCTGTCAGAAAATAAGATTGCCACCTTTGATTATCCCGAGGAGGCCGTGAGGGCGTTCCGTCATTTAATTTCCTATCGCTCCTTAGTTAAAGATCTAAGGACATTCAAACGTTCTGAAAACAAAGGGAAAAAGGCGGTTAAGGACGGGGATTATCTCAAGTCCTTATCTTTATTGAAAAGTTACGGTTTTGCGGTTGCTAAAACTTTTGCCTATGATGCGGCTAAGATTCAAAGTTATAACTATCCGGTGGTACTGAAAACAGTTGGCCCAGATTTTTTACATAAGACTGATACTGGAGGAGTAGTTGTGAATTTGCAGGATGCCGTTCAGTTGCAGACCATGGCCGAAACATTGGCACGGAAAAATGCCTCGCTTCTCAGGAATCCTGGTAATTATTTAGTTGTTCAGGAACAAGCCGCTAAGTTTCATGAGATTATCTTAGGCTTTAAACGTGATGCGATTTTTGGTCCCTTGCTTATGGTCGGCTGGGGAGGAATATATACCGAAGTTATGAAGGATTATAAGGTGGCTATCAGCGATATCGATATGGCTGGTGCGATGAAGCTGATATCCGGGTTAAAAATATTTCCGATTTTAAACGGCGCCCGCGGCCAGAAGAAATTTGACGTAGCGGCTTTGGCCGGCGCTTTGGTTAAGCTTGGCCAGTTAGCCAATGATCATCCAGAAATTTCCGAGCTCGACATTAATCCCTTATTTGTTTTTGAAAAGGGTGTAGCGGCCGGAGATATCCGGGTTATTCTCGGCTAATTATGGTAATGATTGATTGGTTCAAAAAATATCGACAACCAAGATGCGGAAGTTTTCTGTCAGGCTGGCTCGCCTCTCTTTGGCGAAGCGGGCGTCCTTATTTTTTGTTGGCTGCCATTGGTTTTCTGCTATACAGCCAGACACTATTTTTCAGCTACACCTATTTTGATGATCAGTCCTTGACTTTGGACAAGCAAGAAATTTTAGTTGATATAAAAAACGTCGGCCGCATTTTTTCGGACGACGTTTTTTTTGCGCCGCCGCTCCAGAAATATTATTACCGGCCGCTTTTAAATTTATCCTTTATGGCTGATGCACAACTGGGCTTATGGGATTCGGGCGACGGCACTTTATCATTTTATTTTCACTTGTCCAATATCTTGCTTCACCTTTTAGCTGTTTTGCTGGCTTATTGCTTATTAACTAAGCTTGTCCGGCAACGTAATTTGGCTTTTATCTTGTCGCTCGTCTATCTAGTCCACCCTGTGCTGGCGCCGGCCGTATCTTGGATTCCGGGTCGCAATGATTCACTTTTGGCGGTGTTTATTTTTGGAGCCTTTATTGTTTTTTTAAACTTTTTGGAACGACCGCGATTGAGAACCTATTTATTTTTTTTGGGATTATTTTTTGGAGCCATGCTTACTAAGGAAAGTGCTATCGGCTTGCCGCTAGTCATGGCCGCTTATATATGGCTTATCGGTTCCGGCAAAGCGAAAGATGCTGATAAGCAAGTCTTAGTAGCCGGTTCAATTAGCATCATTTTTATTTGGTTACTAATGCGCTCCCTGGCTTTCGGGTCAGGCGCAGCTAGTAGCTTGGCAACCATCTCAAATATTTGGCATAATTTTCCAGCTGTATTAATTTTTGCCGGTCAGATAATTTTACCTTTTAATCTTTCGGTCTTTCCTACTCTAGCTGACGCTCGCTATGTCTGGGGAATCCTTGGTTTGCTCGGCTTAGCGCTGGCTATTCTATTTAGTCCGCCAAAACGATGGAATTATTTTTGGTTTGGCCTTATCTGGATAATAGTTTTTACCAGCCCAATCTTCTTAAGTCCTGATTCCTCATCCGGTTTCTTATCGCATCGGCTCTATTTATCTTTTTTTGGTTTTCTGCTAATATTAGGAGAGTTTAACTGGATAAAGGAGCCTGCTCAGAGAAGATGGCTGTATTTATTGATAATTAGTGGAATCTTAGCTATATTATCAGTTTTGACGATTTATCATAGTAGAAGTTTTCATGATAAGATGTCTTTCTGGACGACAGCGGTTAAAGATTCGCCCCACGCGCCTATGGCTTTGAAGAACATGGGGGTGATGTATTATTTGGATGGCAATTTAGAAGAAGCGGAGAAATATTATAGATTAGCTTTGCAAAATAATCCTCAAGAACCGATGGCTCATAATAATCTCGGCGTGATATATCTGAATCAGAAGAAGTATGAAGCTGCGGAGTCAGAATTTATTCAGGAGCTAAAGATTAACCCCGGTTATGAACGCGCTATCAGTAATTTAAATTTTCTTAAGAGCCGAGTTAACTAAAAGTATGTTTAAGGATATTTTTAAGAAACAAATCAATAGCATTACCGTCGCCGCGGCCTTAGTAGCGTTTTCAAGCTTGGCTTCGCGCCTTTTAGGCGTGGTGCGCGACCGTATCCTGGCTGGACAATTCGGAGCCGGGACCACTTTAGATATTTATTACGCCGCTTTTAGGATACCTGACCTGATTTATAATTTGATAGTTCTGGGTGCATTATCAGCTGGCTTCATTCCCATTTTTACCGCTTTGATTAAGGACTCAAAGTGCGCGGCTGGGGAAGGCTGTGACCCGAAGGTGAAGAATCATGAGGCTTGGGACTTAGCTAATAATGTTTTAAATATCCTATTGCTGGGCTTAATATCTTTATCGGCTATCGGTATCATCTTCGCTCCAGCTTTAACGCGCGCCATGACTCCAGGCTTCGGTCCGGAGGAGCAGGCTTTGACCGCCGCTCTCACTCGCGTCATGTTTTTGTCACCCTTGTTCCTGGGCATATCCGGCATCATTGGCAGTATTCTGCAGTCATTCAAGCGTTTCTTGATTTATTCGCTGGCCCCGGTTTTTTATAATGTCGGCATTATTGTGGGCGCGATTTACTTCGTCCCATTATGGGGTATCTATGGTTTGGCATTCGGCGTAATCTTAGGAGCTTTCTTGCATATGGCTATTCAGATTCCGACCGTTTATCACTTGGGATTCCGTTATCGCTTCCGCATTAATTGGCGCGATAGCCATGCTTGGCAGATGGGTCGCATGATGGTACCGCGGACTTTAAGTCTGGCTATTTCTCAGATTAATCTCGTGGTTATCACTATTCTAGCCTCAAACTTATCGGCGGGATCTTTGACGGTTTTTAATTTGGCCAATAATTTACAGTCGTTTCCTATCGGCATCTTCGGGGTTTCCTTTGCGATTGCTGCTTTTCCTAGTCTGGCTGAAGCCGCCTTTGACAAGGAAAAATTGTCGGCCAGTTTCTCGGCCACGATGCGCCAGATATTGTTCTTTGTTATTCCGGCCACTTTTTTAATCATTGCTTTACGCGCCCAGATTATTCGGGTCGTGCTCGGGACAGGGAATTTTGATTGGCAAGATACGATCATGACCATGAATACCCTGGGGTTCTTCGCCATTAGCTTATTTGCTCAGGCCACCATACCGCTTCTTATCAGGGTCTTTTATGCTAGGCATAATTCATCTCTCCCGTTTTATCTCAGTTTGGTGGCGGTGGCGGTCAACGTTGTTCTGTCATTACTCTTAGCTCCGCGCCTGGGCGTGGCCGGCTTAGCGCTCGCTTTCTCTATTGCCAGCATTTTAAATTTTCTCTTGTTATGGATTTGGCTTTATGTTAAGGTCGGGATAATGGATATCGGTAATATTCTGATAGCTGTCATTAAGTTTACAGTCAGCTCGGCTGCCGCCGGTGGAGCCGCGCAAATTATGAAAGTGATAGTCTGGCCGTTTATTGATATGACTAAGTTTAGCGGCGTTTTTATCCAATTAATGGCCGCCGGAATATTTGGTCTCATGGTTTACGTCTTTTTCTGCTATCTATTTCAAAGTGAGGAGCTATTCAGCTTAGCCGCGTCATTCCGGAAGCGTTTGCCATTTAATAGGGTTAAGATTGACGACCAATTATCGTCTAGTAATTAAATTTGTTAAATAAGTAAGTTTTACATATGAAAGAAGAATTGAAAAAAATCAGAAATTTCTGCATAATCGCACACATAGACCACGGTAAATCCACGTTGGCTGACCGCATGTTAGAATTAACCGGCACTGTCGAGAAGCGGAAAATGAAGGATCAAATCCTGGACGGTATGGATATCGAACGGGAGCGTGGCATTACCATCAAGCTTCAGCCGGTCACCATGGATTATCAAGGTCACCAATTAAACTTGATTGATACTCCGGGCCATGTGGACTTTTCCTATGAGGTTTCGAGGTCGCTGGCTGCCGTAGAAACTGCTGTCTTATTAGTTGATTGCACTCAAGGTATCCAGGCTCAGACTTTGGCAAATTTATACTTAGCTCTCGATCAAAATCTGACTATTATTCCGGTGGTTAATAAAATTGATTTGCCGGCGGCTGACGTGGAAAAAACCAAAAAAGAAATTATTGACTTATTGGGTTGCCGTGAGGATGAGATTATCTGTGCGTCGGGCAAGACCGGAGCCGGCGTAATTGAAATTTTAGATCGGGTAATCGCAGTCGGTCTGGCGCCAAATGAACCGCAAGTAAATGATCAGGATGTGGAATATTTGCGTGCTCTAATCTTTGACTCCAAATATGATATCTATCGCGGCGTGGTTGCTTATATTCGCGTTTTTAATGGTTCTCTTAAGAAGGGCGATAAGATAAAATTGATTGCCACTAGAGCTGAGAGCGAAGTCCTGGATTGCGGTATTTTTAAACCAGATTATTTATCAACCGGCCATCTTAAGGCCGGAGAAATCGGTTATGTTATTACCGGTTTTAAACAAGTGGCTGACTGCCGCGTTGGCGATACTGTGATTGCTGCCAAGAATTCTGATCCTAGCTTGCAGATTGAAGCTTTGGCGGGATACAAAGAGGTGCGCCCCATGGTTTTTGCCAGTATCTTTCCGCGCGAGGGCAATGATTTTAAGGAACTCCGCGAAGCCATGGAAAAATTAAAACTTAACGACGCTGCTTTATCCTATGAACCAGAGCGCTCTGATGCCTTAGGCTTCGGTTTCCGGTGCGGTTTCTTGGGTCTTTTGCACTTGGAAGTTTTTCAGGAGCGCTTACGCCGTGAATATAACCTTGATTTGATTGTGACGATGCCGAGCGTGGCCTATAAGGTTTTCCGTTCCAATGGCGAGGAAGTGATTATCCGCTCACCGCAGCGCTTGCCAGAGCCGACGCAAATTAAATATATTGAAGAGCCTTGGGTAAAGCTGGATATCATTACCCCGAAAGCTTATCTCGGCAATGTTATTAAGCTGGCCCAAGATAAGAAAGGAATATATAAGAATACGGAGTACTTATCAACCGACGGGGAAGATGGCCGCGTGCTGCTGCATTATGAAATTCCGTTAGCCGCGATTTTAACCGACTTTTATGATAAGATTAAGAGTGTCTCAGCCGGCTATGCCTCTATTAATTATGAGTATCTTGATTACCGAACGGCTGATGTAGTGAAGATGGATATCATGGTAGCTGAAGAGCAGATTGAAGCGTTGTCAACCATTGTTTATCGCGATGATGCTTTCCGCCAAGGTCGGGAAATCGTGGATATTTTAAAAGATAATTTGGACCGGCAGATGTTCGCTGTGAAAATCCAGGCCGCCATCCAGGGTAAAGTCATTGCCGCGGAAAAGCTGTCGGCCATGCGCAAGGACGTGACTGCGAAGCTTTATGGCGGCGACGTTACTCGGAAGCGCAAGCTTTTAGAAAACCAGAAGAAGGGTAAGAAAAAAATGATGGCTGCCGGCAAGGGCAGCGTGGATATTTCTCCGGAAACTTTTGTTAAGATTTTAAAGAGATAATTAAAAATTACAATAATCCTATGAAACGCCGTAAAATCATCAAAGTCCTTTGGATAATCGTGTCATTCATCGTCGTCCTATCGATGGTCTCTTGGACAGCTATGGTCGGTTTTTACTAGACCTATGGCTATGAATATCAAGAAATGGGAATTACTTAATGAGGTGCCGGCTGAATTTGCAGCCGCCCATCCGGAATATAGCCGGGTCATCTTGCAGATGCTTTACAATCGTGGCTTACGGGAAAATGTGCCAATTGAAATGTTTTTGTCCGGTGCATTAGAACCGTCGATGACACGATCTTTCGGCGACGGGACGCCGGCTTTTTATGACCCCTTCCTGTTTAAGAATATGGAAGCGGTGACTGACCTGATAATTTCCCATATCAAGGCTGGGCACCGCATTATTGTTTATGGTGACTACGATGCTGATGGTGTCACTTCCTCGGTCATTCTTCTTGAGGCTTTAAATATCTTGCACGCCGTGACCGAAGTCTATTTGCCTGACCGTGTTACCGAAGGCTATGGCTTGAATAAGATGGCTATCAATAGATTGGTGGAAAAGGGCGCGAAACTCGTCATTACTGTTGATAACGGTATTCGAAATAAAGCCGAGGCGGCTTATGCTAAAGAGAAGGGCTTAGACATTATTATTACTGATCATCATATTCTGCCTGAAGACCCTAAGGATTTGCCGGATTGTCTCTTTATTAATCCCTCAGATCGCAATTGCGGCTATCCTTGGCCGTACCTGGCTGGCGTCGGCGTGGCCTATAAGCTCGTCAGCGCTTTGCTAATCAAAGCGAGCTTGCCGGACAAGCAGAAGCAGCTTATCAGTCAGAAGTGCCTGGACTTAGTGGCTGTGGGCACAGTCGCCGATATGGTTAGTTTATTGGGTGAGAACCGGGCGCTCGTCAAAGAAGGATTAAAAGTTTTAAATGAGAATAAGCGCTTAGGCTTAAATGAATTAATTAAGATTGCCAAAGTGAGCGTTGGCAAACCGCTCGAAGCTTGGAATATCGGCTGGCAAATCGGGCCCCGCTTGAATGCAGCTAGTCGTTTAGCGCACGCTAACAGCGCCTTTGCTTTGCTGACCACGACAGAAGAAGATGAAGCGGCCAGCCTGGCGACAGAACTCAACCAGCGCAATATCAGCCGTCAACAAATCACGGAAGAAATAACTGCTCAAGTGGAAGCGCAGATTGATAAGGATAATATCCCGCTGGTAATTGTCGGTATTGCTCAACCGGATCAGATTTGGAATGAAGGTGTGATTGGTTTAGTGGCGGGAAGAATTGCTGAAAAATATTATCGCCCGACGCTTATAGTCACGCGTTTAGTGGAGTCAGCTGAGTTTGATGCAGCGACAAAAAAACTTATTCCTACTAAAGTATCTTTCAAGGGCTCCGGCCGCTCGGTTGAGGAATTCAACTTGATTGCGGCGATTGAAAGCTGTTCTGATAAATTGGATAAATACGGCGGCCATCCGATGGCTTGCGGTTTTTCGGTTAAGGAAGAGGCAAAGTTAATGGAATTTAAGGCGCAATTATTAGGTTTAGCAGCTAAAACATTGACAACTGAGATATTAATCCCTAAATTGAAGATTGAAGCTGGTTTGGCTTTCAGCGAAATCAGCCTTGATCTGGCTGAGAAGATTAACGCCTTTGCGCCTTACGGTCAGGGAAACTTGCAGCCGCGTTTCGTTTCCTATAGTTTACATTTGGATGATATCACGACTATGGGCTTTGACAGCCAGCACATCAAGTTCCGCTTATCAGTCACTGATCCGCAGACCGGGCGGGCGCATTCATTCTGGGCACTGGCTTTCGGCGGGGCTAATGAGTATAAGTATTTAAAAGTTAATGACATTGTCGACCTGGTCTATTATCTGGAAGTGAATGACTTTAATGGCCGGCGCGAACCGCAATTGAAAATCGTTGATATTAAATTAGCTGAGAAAAAATAAAGAAATTGAATTTTATGCAGAAAGCGATTATTTTTACCGACGGTGGAGCCAGAGGGAATCCCGGGCCGTCAGGCATTGGAGCGGTTATTTATGATGAGGATAAGAAAGTTATTGCCGAGATTTCTGAATTCTTGGGAGTGGCCACTAATAATCAGGCTGAGTATAAGGCGCTTATTTATGCGCTGCGCAAGTCCGCTGATTTAGGCGTGCAGGAGCTGGATTGCTTTCTCGATAGCGAATTAGTGGTCAAGCAGCTTAAGGGTGAGTATCGGGTTAAGGACAAAGAATTAGCTTTGCTGTTTTTAGATATTCACAACTTGTCCTTAAGTTTCAAGAAAATTACCTATACTCATATTCCGCGCGAGAAGAATAAGGAGGCTGATCGGCTGGCTAATGAAGCGATGGATAGGGGAATAAAATAAAAAATTGATGTAAATAAGGATAAATAAAAAATCCGCTTCGTGAGCGGATTTTTTTGTAAGACGTTACTTATTTTACTGCCAATGCCAGGGTTCATTTGGGCTCGAAGTAAGCGGAGCAGTTAGGCCTTGGGCATTCATGCATTCGGTTAAATGAGAAGACGTATTGAAGGCCCAAGATGTTGATTTGGCGCTAGCCGGAGTGCCCACTTTCAGGTCGATAGCGCGGCCGGAGCCATGCCGAGAGCAACAGGGAGTAGCGGCATTTTCTGGCTTGCCGGCTTTTGTCCATTCTTCTTTCATTCTGATTTGATCTGTGGCTGAACGCCAGCCGACGAGAACGAAGAAGGGGTAGCTGCCGCCATTTTTGTCTTTGACGCATTCTCTGGCGGCTTGATATTTGGTGGCTAGAGTTGTATCCATATAAACGCCGTCTGAAACGACCAGTCCTTCCGGCATCTTGTCACCATAGCCTCTACAGATAGATAAATCTCCCTTTTTAGCGGCATCGCAGCCCTCCTGATATGGATTAATTCCTGAACCTAGTTCAGTCTCGCTAGCATCAGGAATGTCATATCCTTTATTGGCAACTGTCCCGATCGATATCGGCTTATAAGTTACAAGGTCGGGATTAATCTGGGTCAGGATAATATAGGAGGACGATAAGATGACTATACCGATAATACTGCCGACGATTAACTCCTTCGCCTGGGAAATTTTTGAAACATCGCCGCCTGATACAAGCCACATCAAGCCGCTGGCCATTAGGATAACGGCCGCTAAAATACCCGCTGCCGCTAAGCCGTATTGATAAACACCAGCGATATATTGGCCGATCCAAGGGATTTGGACCATATATGAGCCGTCAAGATTAGCAACGTATTCTATGGCGCTTGAGGCAGTAAGAGCGACCGTCGGAATGGGAATTTGGAATTCAGGCATGATAAATATGGGCTTTTCTTGTTTGGGTGGTTCGACTAAGACTGTCTCTTCGGTGCAACAACAGACAGCTGACTGGCTGCTATTAGCTGAGTAAGTCGGTTTCGCTATTGAAGAACAGAGCTCTGTTTTATTAGTTTCTTTTAAAATCCCACACTCAACTTTACTGTTGGTAACTCCCGATGAACCTGGAAATGAATAGGTGGTGCTGACAGTTTTTACCCCCCAAGAGCATTCTGCTTGAGCGACAGAAAGAGGAGTGAGTAATAGGGCGAGCATGCTCAATAATGATAAGTTGATGAATATTTTATGAACTTTCATACTATAACTTATATTTAATAATATTCTCAGTTGCTAGTTTTTCAATATCCGCGATATCAGCATCTTTTAAATGCTTGAACCGTCCTTGAGTTTTTAAATATTCAGTCGCCGGCTTTGCTTGAAAATTTTCCTTGATGCTTGAGCTCGTTAATTTTCCGTCAACATACTCCAGAAGTGGGTAGAGAGCAGTTTGCGCTGCCAGTTTACCCATATTGACTGCCTGATCATTACCGACTTTCCAGCCGGGCATGCAAGGGGACAGGATCTGGATATAGCTCGGACCATTAATAGCTAAAGCTTTCTTAACTTTATTAGTGATATCATCGGGAAAACCGGCCGTAGTTTGGGCGACATATTTAACGCCGTGAGCTAAAGCAATAGCCAGCATATCTTTTTTTCTTTGAGTGGAGCCACTGGATATTTTACCGGCCGGAGAAGTAGTTGTGTTGGCGCCATAAGGTGTACTGCCGGAGGCTTGGATGCCGGTATTAGAATAGGCTTCGGTATCATAGCAGATATAGAGGATGTTCTCGCCGCGTTCCCACATTCCACTAACCAGTCCCAAACCGATATCAAAAGTACCGCCGTCTCCTGCCTGTACCACTACTTTTGTGATAGTGTCACCTTTCTGTTTGAGAGAAGCAAGAATACCGGAAGCGACTGATGAAGCATTTTCAAATAGGGAATGGATCCAAGGCAAGCCCCAAGCGCTTTGTGGATAGGCAGTGGTTGTTACCTCCAAGCAACCGGTGGCGTTAGCTATAATGACATTCTCATTTAAGCCGCGCATAACAGCCATAGCCGCTGATAATTGGCCGCAACCAGCACAGGCGTTGTGGCCGGGGGATAGGAATTTTCTGTTTTTATCAATCATATTGTTCAGATTAGTATTGCCCGTTAGTCTTTATGAGGATAGCAGCAGTAGAGGTCAGAGTCACAGCTTCTTCCTCCTTCTCTTTCTCTATCATAATTTTTCGGGCAACCATAGCTACTTCCAGGTGTATCATAAAAGCATTTGCCTCC
>VFKX01000035.1 GCA_009885285.1 Candidatus Falkowiibacteriota bacterium | reverse complement strand
GAAGTCAGTCGGGCCACTATCAGCTGGCAATCCGGAAATGCTCAATTTGGGCATTAATTGTTGTAGAGTCTTTATATCACGCTCAAATTTGAAGGAAACCTTGCCTTCATCTCCAATAACTTTATACCAAGTTTGATTGTTATAGAGATAAGTTTCGGATTTCTTCACGGGAGCAATGAAGGTGACAGAAGGTTTTTCTGAATCAAAATTTACCCCTGGATTAAAATTAATTATGTCGGATACAGTTAAGTTAAACCTTGAGGCAAAGGCATTTATGTCTTCCCCTACATTTGGTAGTGCTGAAACAATATTTTCTGGCGCAAATACATTATAACCGAGTTCAAGAGTCGCATTATTATATATCCAAGATAAAACAATTAAACGTTCATCGTTGTTTTTCGCGAACTTATTTAATTTCAATAAATTGATACTCAACTTGGCCTCTGGAATTCCTTGGTCTAAGAGATCAAGCTGGACATCGTTACCTGTTGCACTCATATATTCAACTTCATACTTTCTCCCATTGATTGGGAGATAGGAATTTAGATTCTGATCATCGATTATCTCTAAAAGCAGAGAATTATCTTTATTTACTGAGATTTTCCCTTTATAAGGTAATTTAATATTATTTAATTCGATAAGTAAATTTGATGGGTCCCACCCACATTGATTTTGCCAATCATCCCTTTGACGGCCATCTCCTGGCGCCCCTAAGTCAATCCAATCTTTCATTTCCGCAAATGAGTTATATGATGTGCTAGGTTTTCCTTCATTGCCCAGCATTAAGAACTTACTACAAAGGATTAGGCTTTGAATATGGTCGCGATCAGCTTGTTGTAGAGAAGATAAACTTGAGATATCTTCCAAAGATATTATTATGTGATCGTAATATTTCTTTTGCGATATATCTTTAGATGATTGTGAAATTAAAGTATTGACGTATAAATCTCTACCCACGGCAGATTGTTCGCACTGTTTGAACAAAATCATGCCGGCGAGATAATCATGATCGTCAATAGAGGAAATTGCTTGCCGGCAAGCGTTTGGTGTCGGTTGAGCGGTTTGCGCCTCTACTACTGGGGGAGATGTTACATCGGCATTGAGCTTGGAAATAGTAATATAAAGGACAAAGAAAAGTAGCGAGACTCCGACGCCAATAAGAATGCCCACTAAGAACTCAGGTATTCTGAAAGATATTGATGGGGTGTGGACAGCTTCTTTTTTGATTTTATTACTTGTAGGTGCTCTAAAATAGTTGTCTGCTTGACCAACATTTCTTTTCTCAATTAATAAAACATATAACCAGAAAGGAACCAATGTCTCATTTCCATGAGACATTGAAGCAGATTCAAAAGCTTTGCGTGCCTTAGATAAGATGTTTTCATCGGCATTTTGGTTATCTTGTACTAAGTAATTGGTTGCAGAACGTAATATTTCCCACTCCACTCGTTGCTGGCCCAAACTGGCTGATTTTTTAATTTTATCTGCTATGTCAGATAGATTGAGTTTACCATTTTCTGATGTGGCTATTGCATATAAAAAATAACAGAGTTCGTACCATTCACTATCGATGGACTTATAGAGACTAGCAAGTTGATCGTTGTTGAATAAATCTTCCAAAAATAATTTATCGGGTTTATAAAAAACACTTTTAGCTCTGTCAATAAAATTTAGCTTCAGCTCCCCTCTTTTAGCAGTAATCCAATTACGCAGTTGAATTCTTCCACTATTTTGAACTAATTTGTCTAAAACACTTGATTCACATCTTTCTAACAAACCTAATGAAGATTCTAATCTTGTTATATTATTAGAAAAACTAGAAAATGCAATGATTAGTGGGTGTTTATAAGGAATAGATTCTGGGACATCATCGAGCCACTGTGTAGTGGTTTTTATCCAGCTACTGTAAGTTCGGCAGGACGATTTCCATTTAATGAAGCCTGGATTTATCCTATCTGTAATTAAGAGCTCATTTATTTTATCCAGTGCATCATCCAAATTCAATAAGTCCCAATAATGATATGCACTAATTGCAAGGTTTTGATCTGGGGTAAAAGAATCGATGTTATTTGATCCTTTCAACTGGTTATGAAGTTCTCTAATAATCTGCACGATTTTCTCTGGTGACTCTGCATGAACACAATTTAGATAAAACTCCGGATTTTCAACACTAAACGAGCGTTTACCATAGTAATGAAGAATTGCCTGAGCAAATGGCAACAAATGCTCTTTTAACTCAGAATCATCTTTGATTGGCGAGTCTAACACAGTGCAAATTTTGTTTTCGATATCTTCTATATTCTCAAAAATCAACTCCTGTAAAATAGACATTTCTTGAAGATATACTTTAGGCTGGTTTTTAAGGATTCCAACTGTTGATTCAAGCAATAAATATAGTTGCGGATCGTATTCTCTTATAGGAGTTAATGTGCCGGATAGTATTTTCCGCCACGCTTGTTCTTCAATTAATACACTAACTTCTTTTATTATTTTTTCGAGTATCTGAGAACGCTTATGTTCAAAATAAAATTTCCTCCACTTTTCTAGAATGGTAATTGATGGATTACCATAAATAATGTAATTTTCTGAAATTACATATTCAAGCTTGTCTTGTGGAATTTGGTCTAATTTACCGTCTATGTTTTCTTCAAAGTGAAGTTTTCTAGCTCTTTCAAGCATATCTGCTAACTTTATAAGAGAATTATAGGCTTCATTTGGATGTGCGATTAAGAGAGAAGAGAGCGTTTCAGCAAATATTTCTGTGATTTTATCTAATGCGATTAAACTGCTGGCTTTTTGATATTCTTCGCACCAGCTAAAAACCTTATTAAATTGTGCCGGGTTTTGCAGTTCAGCTTTGGTAATTAATCTGTATAGGCTTTGGCCTAATTGAATAAAATCTTGGTTTTTATCAATTTTTAGAAGTCTGAGATTAAAGGATTCTTTCCCCGATACAGGTAAAAAAAAGGCATTTCCAAAGTCAATTAATGTTAAAGATTGATGGTTTTTTCCTGTGGGATCTAATTCTTCATCCCAAAAAAAATGTTCGTGACGAGTGTCGTTATGGACAATTCCGTTCAAGTGAAGTACTTCTAGACTTTTTATCAAATTAGCATAAATATTTGCTATCGCAATAAGAGGAGGGGCACTCCGTTGGCTAAGTGGGGTACCGTTTGCACGAGTACTAATTATGTAATGGTATTTATGGGGCGGAAAATTATCTTGGTCATCAAATCCAAATTTTATGGCATCAGGTATTTTGCATGAAAGATTTGCTTTTACCCTACTAGCAATCTGCATGGCTTCATATTCTTTAATTATGTTGTCATCCTGAGTCTTTATTTCCCTTTGAGACATTAACGCGCTATCTGAAACCGTTGGCCGCTTAAGAACTAGTAGTTCTTGGCTTTGACCTGTTCTATCTTTTACTAGGACAATTTCTGACATCGCACCTTGATCGTAAATACCTCGCTT
>VFKX01000010.1 GCA_009885285.1 Candidatus Falkowiibacteriota bacterium | reverse complement strand
CCGTAAAGTCCGGCCACGTCAAACGCGGCTACATGCACGAGTTGCGCGGAGTAATTGACCGAGAAAAAGCTGTTATTGGTGTACTGATTACAATGGAGCCACCGACTAAAAACATGAATGAAGAAGTGTTGATGGGTGGTTTCTACGAATCAAAAACATGGGATAAAAAGTATACCCGCTTGCAAATCCTCACCATTGAAGAAATCATGAGCGGCAAAGGTATTGACATGCCGCCAATCAATCAGGTGAATGCCACTTTCATAAAAGCTCAAAAAGAACAGGCAAAAGGCGATAAAGGTAAACAGTCTGATCTATCGTTTTAGCAATTCATTAAGTTGTCAAAGAACGAAAAGGTACAAATGAAATATTATCAAAAAAGCGTGATCGCGTTTATCGGTGCAACAGCCTTGGCAATCTACGCCAAGGGGAATATCCACGCATATTCTTTGTGTGCATTTGCCATGTTGTTCATTTCATTCATCATAGTAATGATGTCCTTTTCTAACCAAATAAAAGCCAGAGAATTGGAAGAGTTAAAATTATTCCCCTCTGAGCATATTTCACTTATCACCAAAGGCAGAAAACAGTTGCTTTACGGTTTCATTATTCTGTTTTTTGCTTTGGTCGCTGCTGTTGTTGGTCAGGTATTGCCACTTTTATCAAACAGCAAATCACACAGCCCGATATCACCCCAAGAACAACCGAAAAATACAGAAGTCCGTCACATTTAATCACCACTCCAAGAATAATCAAAATACTTGATATATAAAGCAAATTACTGGCCCAATAAACTAATCTAAGCATAATCGCCTACCCCCTAATAGACCTGATGGCATAACTAACGGCAGCACCGGTCAGCGGGAAAAAGCCCCCGCTAGCCGGTGTGCCTTATCACGTTGGTCAAATAAGCGAAATGGAGGCGTAAATGAATGATCAGAACGATAATTCAATGGAAATACTAGCCGATTTTTCTCGACGATTAATGGAGGATTGGCTTCCAGCCTATTGTAATGATCCAAAACGTAACTATTCGACTGATGGTTTTAAGCAAGATTCAATAAAGGTGAGTGCACAGGATGCGCGAGATTTTATGCGTGCTATAGATACAAAAATAGTAACCGATGTCGGAGGAGGCAGGTTTAGTATGCCCCAAAGCAAAGCTGTTGAGGTTATTTTCTGGGAAGGTTCGAAGGCTACCACACCCAGACCAATTACTCTATGGCTAGAGCCTGTTATTACAATAGCGGCGATGGCACGACTACATCTGGATTATGGTTGGCCAATCGATTGCCTTGGAATGCAGTCTGAAAAATGGTCGTTTGATTTCATTTCATTTAAACCACATGACTTACAAAACGAACATATCGCGGGAGAAGTCAAGAAAAGTAGCAAAGAAATAGATGATTTATTGGCCAATTTGCAAAAATCCTGCGCTGATTGCGATCTGGATTTCTCAACCGCTTCACCAGCAAGGATAAACGCGCATAAGAAATGGCTAGGGCTTCGTCGTTGCCGTGCGCCGCTGTTCTGGGCATTGGGGCCTGACGGGGACAGTCGTTTGTTTGAGGTGACATACACTTCTGAAGACGAAATCAGATTGAACAGGACTAGTGATAATCAACTATATTTCACTGCCGAAATTCAAGCGACACATGCTGTATTAGAAACAACCAGCAAAGCAAATAACATAGCCCTACCCTCGATTGTTGAAGAGAAGCTTCCGAGCTTTGTATCGTCAGTCATAAACAACAGGGCTTCGAATGTTTTGACCGGTATATCAGGGGCCGACCGTTTCTACTTTAGGGAACCAATCCCTGAGATTGCCGATGCGGCACGCTATTTAGATGCAGCGGTATCTGCTCATCTCCAAGGCCATTCAAAACTTGCAGAAGATTTGATACGTCTAGCAGACAACTCTGCTATACGGGAGTGGACAGAGTCTATTTTTGGGAAAAGAAGCCCGTATGTACAGTATCGAGCTACATCCGATGCTCCGCAGGAAATATCTAAAGAAAACCGAGTAAAAGAGCGGATGCCAACAACGTCTGAGAAAAATCAACTGCTTCTGCGAGACGGTTACCACTGCCGATTCTGTGGTATGCCTGTGATCCGAAGAGAAGTTAGAGAGTTTATCAAGAAGATTTATCCAGAGGCCTTGCCATGGGGAAAGCAGAACATCGAACAACATGCAGCGTTTCAAGCTATGTGGGTACAATATGACCACATATTACCTCATGCAAGAGGTGGCAATAACGACTTGGATAACATGGTAATTACCTGTGCTGCATGCAATTACGGACGCATGCAATATACTCTGGATGAAGTCGGATTAGTTGATCCGAGGACACGGGAACCAATTAGGACGACATGGGATGGGCTTGAACGTATAAACAATTAGCGACTAACAAAGACCATATTGCAGAAAAGGCCAAACCAACGGAGCACAATGATATGACAACTCAAATTGAGGCCAAAATACCAGAGCATTATCATCTGTTTATGACTTTAATTGAACCGCATATCAACTCGATCAGAGAAAGCCTTAAGCACCCACCAATACAGGGAAAACCACTCAAAGATGTTTCACAATCAACAATATTTACTGATAATGATGGCGTGAAAATACTAACAGAGGCAGTCACGAGTTTTACATGCAAGGTTATAAACGTTCCAAATGCTTCAGATGAAGTTGTTGGAAAGGAGGCAAGAAAGTTTGGCGATGCAATAAGATACTATCTATCCTCTTTTGATCAATTCCGTTCTCACCCTTTCCCGCATGGATACGAAGAAGGTCACCTTTTGATGGT
>VFKX01000048.1 GCA_009885285.1 Candidatus Falkowiibacteriota bacterium | reverse complement strand
TTCACCTTTTTAGGAGGTAAGGGGATCAATATTATGATTAAAATATCAGTAACAGGTTGTGGATTAGGTGATTTTGTGTATAATAATATCGACTTTTCGTCAGATGCATTTCAGAAATACCGTTCACATCAATCTGGTGATGGTGGTTTAGAGCCAGGTAAGTTGGTTTTCACACAAGAGCTCGAAACATTTGCACAAAAACAATTTAAGACTATTCTTTCTGAAATTGCCGGAGAAAAAAAAATCGATGCTTTTAATATTGGCGGACCGGCATTGGTTAGTGCCATCAATGCAGCGCAATTACTCTATAATGCTGAGGCAGAAGTTAATTATTATGGTGCAAGAGCAAACGACGAAAAAGGAAAAGCTATTACGACTTTACTCGAAAAACTACCGTTAAATTTAGATAATTATCTAGTGCTTGAAGGAGAAACTCCTTACACCGATGTACTTTCAGACCCTGATTTCGAGAATGGTAAAGGCGAACGCACTTTTGTAAATAATATTGCTTGTGCTGGACAGTTTGGAGCAGATCTTTTGGACGAGAATTTTTGGAGTTCTGATATAATAGTGTTTGGTGGCACTGCACTCGTTCCTCAATTGCATGCCGAATTGACAAATCTATTGAGGAAAGCAAAAAGTAAAGGTGCCTTTACTATGGTAAATACGGTATATGATTTTCCAAGTCAAAAACAATATCCCGATAAGCCCTGGATACTTGGAAATACACTTAAAAGCCTTCCCTTGATTGATTTATTGATAATGGATCACGAAGAAGCGTTGCGCATTAGCGGCTCGCACAATTTGATTGACACCATCATTTTTTTTAAAGAAAACGGTAGTAATGCATTTATCATTACACAAGGTGCTGATTCCACGTACTTATATTCTTCAGGTAAATTATTTACAGCTATCGAAACTACCTTACCCGTATGCTATTGGATATCAGATGAATTCGCAGACCAACCTCAACTAAAAGGTGACACCACTGGTTGTGGCGATAATTTTGTAGGTGCAGTCATTACATCAATCGTTCAACAATTATTAACGAAAAGAGAAATTTTATCACTGAAAGAAGCTGCCATTCTCGGAACAGTTTCAGGCGGTTTTGCTTGTTATTATATGGGAGGAACTTTTTACGAGAAATATGAAGGTGAAAAACTGGAAAAAATAAATGGAATGCTGCAAAGATATGTAAACTAAACTTTTTTGTTATATTTTGACATAAAAATGTTAATTATAGTTTTATTGGCTTGTTCTTGCGGACAGTTTAAATGTTATTTGCATGTACTTTTAAACGAAGCTTTTGAGCAACATCTATGTTATGATTTAAACCCACCTCAGCATCCCACGGCATAAGAAGCGCCCTCATTTCGCTCCCTTGGTTCCGCTTATTTCGGTCACTACTCATGCCCAAAAGCAACGCATGTCCAATGGATTCTTTTTATTGACTGCGATGAATTTATGTCTAGATTTTCAATAAATTAATTGTAAAATTTTTTAAATGAATGCAAGTTTTCAGCCGTTCCGGCAATCCGAGAGTATTGCCCCGAAAACCCCTTATAACTTTTATGCGTGTCTGTTTTGTGGTTGCATAAAAGTTATAAACGTTTTAGGAAATGAGACAGCGGACACTTTTTTTAGACTGACATTTCGAGTCCCAATATCCACTCAAAAAAGTACGTTGTGATGGGGTTCGATAATGTTGAAAACAAGAATAAGTTTTCAGAGTTGGTAATTCTTACATCCATTAAATATCGAAGTTGCAAAACTTATTTCTTGCTTTCCAATAATTATAGACATTCAATTTTCTTTTTTTGTTCAATCTCCCATATTCAATTTTAACCCGATTTATTGAATAATTCTTTTTTTCAAAACCTCAACAAATCATACGCTTCTTTAATCTCCTCATCCTTAAGGCCTAAATATCGTTTAGTAATACCCATATTCGAATGGTTGAATATTTCCATAAGTTTAATAAGAGCCATTTCAGAATTTTCTCCACTCATATTAAACACCTGACGACCAAATGTTTTTCTAACTGTATGACACGATATATTTTTGATATTCAACTTGTATTTTAGTTTAATTTCCTTGAGTAATATATTTAACCGTTGGGTGGAATAGACACATTTCTTCTGACTGACAAATACCTGCTGAAAGCCGATCGGATTAATTTTATAATGACAATCCTTTATGTGTTGTTGGAGTTGTGGACTGATACTAATTAATCTCTTTTTTTTCGTTTTCTGCTCAACTATGGTTATTTCTTCCTCATTTAAAATTTCTTCCCATTTTAAAGCAATGAGGTCGGAAACGCGCAAACCCCAAAAACTGCCCAACGCTATAAACAGCGACATTTTGTATTTTTCATCTTTGTAAAGTTTATGTACGAGATTCAACATTTGATCCCATTCCAGATAATCTGCTCTTGTTGAGGAAAATTTCTTCGACATATATCTTTTTTTTATGTTTTGAGTTTTAATCAGAATAACATTCACTTTTATTCGTAAATATCAAAAGTGAATGTTCATTTTAAGATTTGAATTGATAATTGGTTTAAGTTGTTTATAATCAGAGAAACATTCACTTTTACCATAAGTGAATATTTTTGAGTAGACTTTTTAGTTGGTACTCTCATTTTACCAACACGAGAAAATATGTTTGACTGAATATTCATAATTTTAAAGTTGTATTCTAATAAATCTAAAAAAGTGATATAATTTTTTTTTGTTTATTTCTAAACGTGGGAAACATAAATTTTAAAAATCACATCCATGATTGTAATCTATTTTTGTGACTCTAATTCCAAAATAAAAACAGAAGGTGATTTGTCTTCTGTTCCTTTTTCCGAGATTACTCCTTCCTACATTTAGAAATAAATAAACTCCAAACATACCCTCTGGCGTGATTACTATTTATAAGCCAGGATTCATGACTAAGTAAATCATGTGGATCGGTTTCCTTAAGTTTTTGGAGAACCGGTAATAATTCAGGTTTGATTACTTGTTCAATTTCTTCAAGGTACTTGTTGTAATTGCTGATAAATTCTAATGCTTCCATATTTTCTTGAATTATGTTTATTCGAAATTTTCTCTGATTACACCTGAAATTGCATCAAACCACTCAATCCGGTCTGCTATCTTTTCTTTGATAGTTTCGATTTCATCGAGAGTCAACTTTCTGTTGATAGTTTGCATGGCTGCTTCTTGCAGGTCATCTAATACTAATTGATAAATAATTTTCTTGCTCATATTATTTCATTTAAAATATTCATTGTTTATTCTGTCATTATAATCTTCTGTTTTTTCAACCCTTTCATTGATTATTTCTACTAGTTGATCAAAATACACCATATTAATAGTATCCACAGTTTCTCCATTTATATCAATTAGAAATATATCGAATAAGTCTTGCCCATCATTATATTTAATGGATACTTTTCCTTTGTGTTTAAAGCCATTCACATGGAAAGAAAGTCCTCGTTGAATAATCTTTAGATCATGAAATCCCCAGCTCATTATAATAGTAGGTTGCGATAGTAGGATTGTGTAAATGTATTCGGCTAATTCTTTATCATTTTCCATTTATGTAGTGCCTTAGAGTTTAATTATACACAAAGTTAGTGCTTAAATATGACAAAAACAAATAATCAGAAAGAATTTGTAATGATAAAAAACTAATTTAGCGGATTTTGTAGTATTATTTCAATTTGTTTCATTAATT
>VFKX01000072.1 GCA_009885285.1 Candidatus Falkowiibacteriota bacterium | reverse complement strand
GGTTCGAATCCAGGTCCCGCAGCTATAAAAATAAAACCATAACAAAGTTATGGTTTTATTTTTATTACGCCGCAGGCGTGGGATTCGAACTGGGTTGAAGTGAGCTTAGTCGCTAGTCACCAGACTAGCGGCGTAGCGAAAGACGTAAAGCTTCCGGGGGAAGCTTTATGCAACCCGCGACAACGAGCGAGTCGGCTGGCCGAC
Organism: Candidatus Falkowiibacteriota bacterium; assembly: GCA_009885285.1. GTDB lineage: Bacteria > Patescibacteriota > Patescibacteriia > Patescibacteriales > UBA12465 > UBA12465. The sequence continues at coordinate 12,695 of VFKX01000072.1, read as the reverse complement.
TCGTGAGGCGGAAATCCAGGTCCCGCAGCAAATGGACAAAGTAGCGCTTTTCGTGCTATTTTTGTTATATAAATAAGAAAAAAATATGAAAAAATGGGCCGGTGCCTTATTGATAGAAAAATCTGGTAAAGTAATACTTCAAAAACGAGATAATAATCCCAATATTGTTAATTCCGGGAAGATAACTTTATTTGGTGGAAGCGTAGAAGATTCGGAAACAGCGGAAGATTGCTTAAAAAGAGAGATTAAAGAAGAAGTTCATATAAATATTATTAATTTTGGTTATTTTGGGCTATACGAGAAGAGACAAACTACACATGGGGAAGATTGCGATTGTTATGTATATTTAGTTCATAATATAGATATTAATAGAATTAAGGTTAATGAGGGGCAAGGATATATTTTAATTTCAGCTAACGATAATTATTTAACAGAGGAATATAGTCTTATTACCCAGAGTGTTCTAAAGGATTATTTTAGAAAATCTGTAAAATTGGATAAACTATCTTAAAATCGTTCCAACCTTATCCCAGTTCCCCCGCCATTTATATCAGGCTTCTGGTGTATTAGTAGATATAACTTTAACAGCTAGTTTGCAAAAATGTAATCGTTCTTACTAACTATGCTAAACTCAAAATTTGATTGTGCTTACTGTGCTAAGCTAATTCTTCAGAGCTATCCTGACTTCTTTATTAAATCTATGCGTCCTTTAAAAGGCGGGTGGGATAATGAAGTTATTGAGGTAAATAAAAAGTATATATTCCGTTTTCCCAAGAATAGGGATTTTAAGTTGGAAAAAGAAATTAGAGCTTTAAAGGAACTGAAAGGGAAGTTGTCTATGTCTGTTCCTGACTACGAATATATCGGTCAGGATAATACTTTTGTCGGTTATAAGAAAATACCAGGTCATCCGATCACGCAGGACTATCTTAAAGGAATGGATATAAAAAGTCGGAACCGGCTGGCAGCGGACATTGCCAGATTCTTCTATGAATTTCATGCTGCTTTGCCGCTAGTTATAGCTCGCCGTCTGCTGGTTAATAAGGAAATTATTCATTGGCGTCCGCTAGTTATTAAGAATAAGGTCTTAGGCAGATTAGTTGATGAGAATATCTCGAACCTCCTTACAACTGCTTTGAAAAGACACTCTGAGATGTATAAGCACAGCCGTAATCTAATTATCGCCTATAACGACCTCCATGGAAATAATTTAGCCTTTGACCGCCAAGCCGGCAGATTGAGAGGTGTGTTTGATTTCAGCGATATTGCCATTGAGGATATCAGTCGCGAGTTTTGCAGCTTGTTTTCGGCTGATGAACATTACTGTTTGAAGGTGATTAACAACTACGAAAAGCTGTCCGGTAGAAAGATTGATGTTCGCGATGTTTTTATCCATGCGGTAATTACATCGGCTGCCATACTCGGAGTCTTTATTGACCAGCCGAAGACTAAAAATTATCGACATGCTCTTAATGATCTTAAAGTTCTGAGCAAATTATCTTCTCAATATTTAATATAATCATTTTTTGAATAGGCAATAAAAAACCTCCAAATCAACTGAACGTAAGTTCTAGCGATTTGGAGGCTGTTGTTTTTTATAGTCCTGATCGGAATTCATTGATGCGGATAGAATATCCGGCGCTGAGTTTCTCTGTGCCAAACATAGTCATAGTTAAGCGAGAAATAGGAGAGCGCTAAAGATTCATTCGAACCCATTTTAGTGACGACAGTAAAATATTCATCCCCGATTTTTGTTAGAAATATATTCTGGGTATCATCTTTGGCTAGGCGCTCGAAATACTTATTGCAGATCATCATGATCTGCGGCTGGGTTAGCACTAATGAGTCTAAGTTTTCACTTATCCCGGTGAACATTTCCATAAAAGTTTTATCGCTCAGAATTTCGCTGACATCAACCTGAGTCTCGGCGGTGGCTTGATAGGATTGGTGCATGCGGTCTTCATCTTCCGCTTTAATGAATATTATCGTCTGCGGGTTGTAGCCGACAGCATTGCCATCTAAAGCTTCCACTATTACACCCCGACTATCGGTAGAGATATTGGTTACTGGCTTAAATCCTCTAGATTTTATGTCCTCGGATTGCGTTTGAGCGTGAGCTGCGGGCGCAACCAAGTGAATTATGATTGCCATTACGCAGATTAAAATAGTATTTTTCATCGTGTACGTATTAAGTTATTAATGTTCTATATTTAAGCTTCACAAAAATATATCAGAAAATATGTAAACTGTCAAACATATGAATTGACAAATATTGCATAATATACTAAGATTTCAGTGAAAATAATATAATGTAACTTAACAATTAAATGGAGGACTAGAAAATGAAAATGTTTGGATTAATTTCAGTGGTATTTATGCTATTATTAGCATTAAATTCCTCAGCTCAATCGCTGGAAGATCAGATTAATGCTCTCGAACAGGAAAGCGACAATATCCAGAATGGATATAATGCCTTAAATAATGACATTGGAAATTACAATGTAGTCGAAAAACAGCTTGAGGCCGAGATAAATAACAATGAAGTGGAGCGCCAGGAAGTAAATCGCAAGTATGACCAGGTCGAATCAGAGAGACTGGCTCTAAATAGCGATATGGCCGCCTATGACTCAGATTGCGGTTCCAGAACGTTCTATCTCGACCAAGAAGGAGAACAAGCGGCTTATGACAATTGCATCGCTATCCGGAGCGGAATCGAGGCCAGGCTTAACGCTTATAATTCTCAGTTTAGCCAAGTTGAGGGAGAGATAATCTCTTTTAATAGTAAGAGCGCTTTGCTTACTCAAAGAAGCGACCAACAAAAGTCTGCTTTAGCGGAGCTAAATAATCGCGAACAGAAACTGCAAGACCGGAAAGTAGAACTTGACCGCAAGTATCAAGTGCTGATCAATAGTCCAGCCTTCCAACAACTAATTAATGCCGAAGGAATGTCAAAACAATGTGCGGATATACTCAAAAGTGATAATGTTAATAAATTTGAGATAGCTCGCGATTGTCTCGATGCTATTTTTGATGGAAGATAATTAACGCACTCAGGAGCCGGGAAATTATTCCGGCTCTATTTATACAATTTATTTTAAAGCAGGAGGAAAAGAAAATGAAAAATAAAATTGTTACTTATTTAATCCTCATTTTCTCGGCAATAGCTCTTATGAGCAACCGGGCAAACGCGCAGGAAAATATGCCGCGCAATTATATGGAACTTCGACAAGAGAGAGTCAAACTTGATGGTGAACAAACTGATTTAGGGCTTATTAAATCCGGTTTGGAAATCAGGACTAAAATACTGATGACCGAGAAGGAATCAATCGCCTTAGAGCATGCCAGTTTGAAGCCGGCCTTTACCGAATATGCTCGTCGGAAGATGGACTATGACCGTAATTGTGTCGCACATACTTTCGATCTCAATAACCCGGGCGAAGTACAAGCTGAATCAGATTGTAAACAAGAAAAAGCCTGGTTGGAGAAAAGTTTTGGCAGCTTGACTGAGAGGAAGACAAAAATAGATCAGCGCGATGCTGACTATAAGAGCACTCTGACTCAGTTGAAGATCGAGCTAGCTGCTTATCAAGTGAAGAGAGATGCTTGGCAAGTAAAAAATAATGCCTGGCAAACAAATAAGGAAATCTTGATTAGGCGCTTAGCCCAAGACGCTGTTTACACCTTTAAAGATCAGGGAATCAGGGATTGGATCACTGCTAACGTCAAATATGAAATCCGTAAAAACCCTGGCGAGCAAGAGATGCTTTCGCCTTGGGTGGGTGGTAATTCACAGCTAATCTTTACTGACAGATTCTTAAAAGAAAGCACCGCTATGCAAGAAAACCTTATGGCTTTTGAAAGCGGCAAACTTTTTATGACGCTGATGAAAGGACGGGTGCTGAATAATGGCAAGACATTAGAGTCTTGGTTTAATGATTATTCAGGTAGGCATAATTCCTTTATCTGGAGTATGAAAGAAGCGAAGCATAAGTCTGTTGGTCTGAGTAGCTTAGGTGATATCGACAAGGAATCGTTATTCGGCTATGTCTTTAGGGCTCAGGTTTTAGGCCTAGGCCAACCGACTGATCCGAAATCACGGATGGAATGGGAAATCTCGATGAAAGAATTTCGGATTGCTATCTGCCAGATTATTAAATAAGTATCATTTATAACTATAAATTGATTAATCATGGATGAAACGCTAAGAAGGGAAGCCCAATTAATTATCTTTAATGCCAATTCGGAATCACAGATTACCGCGCAGTTGAAAGCAATCGGCATAGAAACGACCAGCGTGAAGATTTGGGACGATGGATATAAGGAAGTGAATGTTATCTTTAATGATGAAATTATTACTATTTAATCGCAATCAAACAATTAGCACATGGATAAAGAATCAATGATTGAATTCGCTCAGAGCATAATGGAGAAATCCCTGTCTCAGGAGCACGCGACTAGAGAGCTGGAAAGCAACGGTCTGACGGACGTTAAAGTATCATATTGTAATGGTCAGTGGACCGGAAGTGCTAAATACAACGGAGAAGAAATAAATTTCTAAGAGCTATAGCTCAAATAATCGCTACTCAATAGGTGGCGATTTTTTATTTTTGTACTATAATGAATATTATGATCAAATATATAAAATCCATCCATACGTTTGTCTGGATAATTATGGCCAGCGCTAACTTTCTGGCTTTCTATCTGGCATTTATAGGCAACTTTGGCGCTTGGTTTTGGGCGGCCCTTGTATTGTTGAGTGCCGAGATTATTGTTATTACCGCCAATAAATGGAAATGCCCGATTACCGGTTGGGCAGAAAAACATACGTCTAGCCGGCACCCGAATTTTGATATTTATCTGCCAGAATGGCTAGCGAAGTACAATATGAGGATCTTTTCCGTTTTAATTATTATAGAGATTATAGTCATATTATTTAAAAGTGTCTGAAAGCTTTTTTTGAAAAGTCCTTCCTCTTTACAAAATCAGATAATTGTAGTAGCATATTTTTAGTTCATTTTAAAAATATTTACCATGAAAGATTTAAACAGTGTCAGTGAACGGGCTAAAGGCATCTTGAAGAATGCAACCACTATTCAAGAAGTTACCCGCGATCTTGAGGTTATTGGCCTGACTGAAGTGAAGATCTATGCCTTTGAGGATTCTGGAAAAAGATGCGGTGATGCCCTGTATCAGGGCAAGTACGTCAGTTTTTAAAAGTAGATAGCGAATGGGAAAAAAAACTAAAATTGATGATGTTAAAAAAACATCCAAGGAAATTCTCAGAAAGGGAAAAACGCTAGCTGCCGTTAAAAAAGTGTTGAAGACTCTGGGCTTAACCGCTATCAGTATCTCAGCTTACGGCTATAACGGCATTAAGCGGATTTGCATTGCGAAATTTAGAGGCAAGGAAATAATCGTCCACGTTAAAGCTAAAAAGAAGTCATGATAGACTTTGAAATTTAGCTAATAATGGTTGGAAAGCAGAATTAATCGCTATCACAAGATGGCGATTTTTTTATTCTTACATTTGGCATGACGGGCAAGATTTGCGCTAGGCTAGGAATAATATGGGATTTCGTGTTATTCTTGGGATATACCTGAAATCCGCCAGTAGGTGCGGTTAGCTCATTAACAAAAGAAGGAGGGACCCATGATTATAATTGATAAAAGAACTTTGTGGCGAGCTATATGGGGGATTGTATTCACGTATTGCTCGTTTGCTGTCATTGTTCGGTCTGGATATGTTAGGCATCTGCTCGGTCTAGAGCCGACTAAAATAGACTTTTTAGATAAGCGCGATTTTGTATTGTTATCCGATACCGCTGTTATTAGGACCACCTCTGCCGGTCGGCCGTTACCGCTCGGTTTCTCAAGGCGAAGTAAAATGCCTGCGGTCAGAGATCAAGGGCTTGCACCGACCTGCACCGAATTTTCCCTTTGCTATGCTTTAGGTTCGGTGAAATATAAATCTGATTTTAGCCCGGCTTATATTGGGGCTTTTGTACGGTTCTATGTATTTCTTGACTCGTTAGCCAAGTTGCATGATTACCGTGGTGACTACGGCAGAATAGCTTTACGGGCCATGCCCAGGAAAATACGGCCCTTGAGTGTGGGTAAAATTGGGTCTGGTCTAGAAATTCTCAGAGTTCATGGTGCCTGTTTCGAATATCAGCACCCGTATAAACCTGAAAATTTAAAGCGGTTGCCGAGTGCTAGAATTAGGAAGAGTGCCCAAAGAAATAGGATTTATGATTGGGGCTGTTTTTATGTCGGTAGTCTTGCTCTGCAGGCTAATAAACCCCTTAAACCAATATCGGGTTACAGTGGGGTTAACAAGGCCAGGATACTTTTATCCCAGGGGCGTCCCGTTATTGCTAATATCTCGGTCAGTGATAGCATCTATAATTTTGAAAGAACCGGCACCGTTTTTTCCTTCACGGAGGCTCAGGACTTTAATCCTTATAATCACGCAGTCTGCTTAGTTGGTTATAATGATACAGTCAAAACGGCTGATGGACAGGGCGTATTTTATGTTATTAATTCGTGGGGAACGGGATTGCAAGTGGATGGCTATATTACTATCAGCTATCAGGAAATGGTTCGGCATCAGTATGAGAATGTATTTTACTGGTTTGTATTTTCTAAAAAAGAGTATGACGATGTCATGCAGAGCTTGGACCTCAAGTAAGTTACGGGCCGCTAAATAAAGCGGCCTTTTTATTTCCTCTTGGCACGCTTTTTATTTGAGCCTTTACAGTTTATAGTGTTGATGATAAGTTGCTTAGCACCTAGGGAAGACGGTGATTACATCAGGCTCTCTAAGATTAATAGTAGTTTAACAAAAATTTAATGGAGGAGAAATCATGAATTTAGAGCTGATTTCCGGCAGTAGCCATCTGCCCATAGAGGCTCAAGACGGACAGGCGACTATCATGTGCGCGGGTGAGTATTTTCGGTATATTGATCCTGATTTTAAGAAATGGGGTTTGGATCGTCCGGGTAAGCAAACCAGCGAAACACTTTTGAGTGTTTATGAAATTACCGCTGACAGTATGTTCACTCGAATATTTGCCAATCTTAATACGAGCTGGCCTGAGCTAGTGCTGACGCAGAGCCAGATAATCTGGTTTTGTCGAAAATACCCAGCTCAACTGAGTGGAGATATTCAGCCCACCTTTTTTCTGATGATGGACTATCGGGAATATTTTGTGGTTAGCGTTCGCCGTTATTGGTCTTACTTGCATATCGGTGTCTTTCGCGCTCGGTATAATTTTATTTGGTTGGGAAAACTAAAACCAAGAGTGGTTATTCCGAGTTTCTGATAGTCTTGTAAAAAATGTGTTTAAAAAAAACCGGTTCTAGATAGAGCCGGTTTTTCATTGGCTGAGGCAGAGCTATATTTTTATCTTCGCCTCTTCTTTACTAATATGCTTATAGAATCTTTGCTTGACCAGCTCCACCATGACGAGATACAGGATGACCATGCCGATAATGGAGATGAGAGCAGCGAAGGGTAGCGGCTCAAAGCCGAAGAAAGATCCGAAGCGGTTGAGGGTAATGATAATCGCTAGACCAACGGCACCGAGAGTGGTCGCTAAAAGATAACGACTAGGTGAAGATTCAATGAAGGGCAGTTTCTGGGTGCGGATGACATAAATTACTAAAGTCTGGGTAGCTAGAGATTCCACGAACCAGCCGGCCTGGAAGGCCCCGCCACTAAGATGCAGTAGGCTATAGAGGACATAGAAAGTCAGGAAATCAAAGAGCGAGCTGATTGGCCCAAAGACCATCATGTATTTCTTAATGAATTTTATATTCCAGTGTTTGGGTTTTTTTAAATATTCCGGATCGACATTATCAGAAGGAATGGATAATTGTGAGGCATCATAAATGAAATTATTGAGCAGGATCTGGCCGGCAGTCATCGGGAAGAAGGGGAGGAATAGGCTGGCGCCAATCATGGAAAACATATTACCGAAGTTCGAACTCAGGCCCATGAGCAAGTATTTCATAGTATTGCCAAAAGTCTTTCGCCCTTCAATCACGCCGTTCATTAATTCTTCCAAGCCCTTTTTCATCAGAATAATGTCGGCCGTCTCTCTGGCGATATCGACGGCATTATCCACTGAGATGCCGACATCAGCTGCTTTAAGGGAGGGGGCGTCATTAATTCCGTCCCCTAAATAACCAACAATTGAGCCATTGCGTTTAAGCTCGATGATAATCTTTTCTTTTTGGCTCGGGCTGAGGCGGGCGCAGATAGTTGCGTCTTTAACGCGTTTATATATTTCTTCGTCTGTTAGGCGGTTTAAGTCGAGATCTTCGCCGGTGATGATGCCTTTGACCTCAAGGCCGATATCAGCGCAAATTTTCTTGGTGACGAGCGGGCTGTCGCCGGTCAGAATTTTGATAGCAACGCCATGTTCTTTCATAAATTCCAGGGTCGCCTTGACGTCGACTTTCGGCGGGTCATAAAAAGCCATAAAGCCTTTCAGGGTGAGAGTATTTTCTTCACTGAGCGGATATTGTTTTTTTCTTTCAAAGATTTCTTTTTCGGCGATGGCTAGAACTCTAAGTCCTTGAGAACTTAAAGCATCATAGATTTTTTTGGCTTGGCTGAGTACCTCGGAGGTCATTAAGTGGACTTGATTGCCGTCTTGATAGTTAGCGCAAATTTTAAATATTTCTTCTGGTGCGCCTTTGGTAATCAGTATCATCCGGCCGCCATAGCCGTAAACAATGGACGAGCGCTTGCGGTTGAAGTCATAAGGCAATTCCTCAATTTTTTCATAACCGCGCAAGTCCAATTTCTTGTGAGCCAGAATCGCTTCGTCGAGAATACTTTTGATACCGGTTTCGAAATAGCCGTTGACGTAAGCGGATAAGAATATTTCTTCAGATTCACGGCCGAAGATGTCAACGTGCTGGATTAAGGTAATCCGGTCTTCTGTTAAGGTGCCGGTCTTGTCGGTGGCTAAGATATCCATAGAGCCGAAGGTCGGAATAGAATTCAAACGCTTGACGAGCACGCCGCCTTTAGCCATTTTTGCGGCACCCTTGGCCATATTAATGCTCATAATCATCGGCAGTAGCTCTGGAGTGACGCCGACAGCGACGGCAAGAGCAAAGAGGAAGGAATTAAATAACCCCTTATGCATGATGGCGTTAATCAAAAAGATGACAGCCACGATCAGAACGATGACGCGAACAATGAGAAAGCCGAAGCTATTAATACCTTTCTCAAAAGCATTCTGCGGTTCAGGGCGAATTAGGCTCTGAGCGATCTGGCCGAATTCGGTGGTGATGCCGGTATTGGTGGCGAGGTATGAGGCGGAACCGGAGACCACATTTGTTCCGGCAAAGATAACATCGTTGCTTTCGGAAAACTTTTCGTTCGGCAGACTCTCGCCGGTTAGACTAGCTTCGTTTAAGAAGAAATCGTTAGCGCTGATTAGTCTCCCGTCAGCCGGGACGATGTCGCCGGCAGCGAGAACGATAATGTCTCCCGGGACAATGTCTCTGACTGCAATCTCCTGTTCGCGACCATCGCGCCAGAGTAAGGCTTTGATGGCTAGGCGGGAAGCAATTTTTTCCGCGGCTCTGTCAGACTTTCGTTCTTGGTAGAAATTCAGGATAATGCTCAGGAAAATCATGGACAGGATAATGGCCATGCTCCTGATTTCGCCGGTTAGACCAGAGATGAAAGCGGCGACGATCAGAATAATGATTAGGGGGTTCTTGAAGTAATTGAGAAAAAGGATGACCGGGGAGACTTTTTTAACCCTCTTGAATTCGTTGAAGCCGAAAACCTTGGCGCGTTCTCGCGCTTCTTCAGTTGTTAGGCCTTGAGGGGTGGAGGCGGTGAGCGAAAAGAGTTCTCTAAGAGGCAGTTTTCTTAAATCGGCTGTCGTGATTTTTTTGCTAAGCATAATATTTGAGCTAAAGTATAGCTTCTAATATTATAGCATTTTTTGGGGATGGGGGTGAAAAAGGCTGGCGCCCCGGCGACTCTTATTAGCTAGTTTAACTGCGCTTTCCATCGGGCGTAATATTTTATTAGTGATGGGAGAATTATTAATTACGCCGACCATGGAGGCATATCGCCTGGCTTGAGCGCATAAATCAGAAATACCAGCCGAGATTATTTCTGAAGCATAGTTAATAAATAATAGATTTAACTCAGGATTATTTTGATTGAATTTTAAGACAATTTGTTGAGCATGAGCCGCCCTGATTACTAAAGAGTTGGCGGCAGTAATTTTCCCGGCCTGCAAGTCTTCAAGCCAATCACAAGCATCATCGGATAATTGTTTGGCGGCTAGAGCACAGCTAAAGAAATTTATGACGACTCTAATTTCTTTCTTCGGAGGTCTGGGTTGGTTAAGGTATAATAAGGCAATCGGGCCTAGACAAAGAGCTAATGACTTCCTGGATAAATCACGCAGGTTTATGAAGGGGAGAGTCTTTGATGGATACTCCAGCCTTTCTCCAGCAATTATTAATTTCTCGAATAGAGCTTCTTCCTGATTGGCTTTATCAAGATCAGCGATTATCTTATTGAATAACTTGTAAAAATTAGAATTTAAGTTTAAACGATAATATATTTCCAGAAAGCGCCGATAATAATTATTTCCTTGAGGAAGGTTGGCGGGAGAACCCTCTCCGTCTAAAAAGTCGTCGTAAATATTCAAAGCTCTCCAGAGGAAAGCATTTGCCAAACAAAGTTTCTTGATTTGTGCGCCTGTGACATTGAGTGACTTGGGCCATGACTTATAGAACCAATACGTCCAGTAATAGGCTTTTTCATATTTCATTTGATTTATGGTTGATTGGCAATAAAACTAAAAAGATTGTTCCGCGGTTCAGCTGACTGGAGACTCTAATACTGCCGCCAAAACTATCCTCAATTAAATCTTTGGTTAAGGATAGTCCGATGCCTAGACCGCGGCCAGATATTTTTTTCGTACTGAAGAAAGGTTCAAATATTTTCGGCATATTTTCCGGGGCAATTCCGGCGCCCTCATCTTTAATAGTTATTTGCAGGTTATCTTGATTACTATCAAGCATGACGATTATTCTTTGAGCCATTTTTAAGTTCTCACTGGCATCAATGGCGTTAGCTAATAGATTGATGATAATTTGGCCAAATTTGACAGCATCGCCGGTTAAGGAAAGCTGGTTACCTCCAGACAATTCTATAGTCACATCAGCGCGTCGCGCTTTGTAAGCAAGAATCTCAATTATCTCAGCTATTTCTTGGCTAGGATTAAATATTGATACTCCCGTCTCTTTTCGAAGTTGTTTCTTGACTCCGGCTAGAAGTTTTTCCATTCGATGAGTGGCCAGCAGCGCTTGATTTAGGCAGATCTTAGCATGGCTAATTCTACTTTCTTCTGGCTTCATATGCTCAGACTCGCCACAGATTTGCTCGAGGTTAAGTGAAACGGCAGTAAGAGGATTAATTAAATCATGGAAAATTCCTGACGATAATTTGCCCAGTTCGGCGAAGCGGGATAGTTGGCTGATTTTTTCTCTTTCAACTAATCGTAATTCTTTTGTTCTCTCAATAACTTTAATTTCCAGGCTATCCCGTTCATCTTTTAGAGCTTGTTCGCTGGCCTGAACACGTGCCAGGGTTTGTTTGATGCCGTGAGCGAATAACCAGGCGATACCGGCAATAATCAGGATTAGGAGTGAGTAGACAATAGCATCAGCCAATTGATTGTTTTCCTGGCGCCAATAGTCTTGAATTATAATTAATTGTTCATTTTGCAGCCAGGTCAAGGAGATTAAAATACTAATTATTAAGAAGGTAGTACCGAAAGCGAAACTGGCTCCAAGCAGGGCAGCAGACATGGTTATTACTAAGACGGCTAAAAGCAATCCGGCCGGCAGATCCGCTCCCCAGAAGGTCAGGCTATATAGGGCCGGTAGAGAATAGAGAAAAATTAATAAGATGGAGGCAAATCTAGTTTGGTTGTATCTCGACAACACCGCTAAAGCTAATAAGAATATTAAGATTAATAGTGTTGACCAAATAGGTAGGCCGTGATCATTGGGATAGATTATCAGATCAATCACCCTGATTACGTTGATAATCGCGAAAGTGCCAATTGAAAGAGACAATAGGATGTCGAGGATATTTTTTTGGCGATCCTTATCCCCGGTAAAATGCAATTTAACGGCCAGTCTATTGATGATCTTTTGCAGAATATTTTTCATGTCCATAATGAGTTAGAGATTTAGCGCTTCCGCGTAGTCGAGCAGAAGCGCTTCGTCTTTAATTCCGCCAAGGAGTTCCCGGATTCGAGGCGACAGCGTGTTGCTGAATTGCTAAGGCCGATAATTCCGGAACTTTAGCCTTAGCTTTATTCCTGGTATTTTTTGTCATGGTAGTAAGATAAAATAGTTTATCAGGTGCGTTTCGACCTTGGCCGGACTGTGTATAAAATGAGTTATCCGGTCAACGCCTCTTTACTATAAACTAATCAGCCTTAATTATATTTAAAATTATTCTAAAGAAAATCTTTATCTGGCGGTATTTACATTTCCTCGTCAACTTTATAGCCGCGGTTAGAAACAGTAAAAATTATTTTATCATTACCGGATTCTAATTTACGGCGCAGATTGCGGATATGAACTTCAATAGTATTGGAAAATGGGTCGGCGTTTTCATCCCAGACATGCTCCATGAT
>VFKX01000020.1 GCA_009885285.1 Candidatus Falkowiibacteriota bacterium | reverse complement strand
TTTCCAAACTTCGGGGGCACGATAACTTTATGTGGCAGATTTGTCAATAGTGTAGGTTTGACCCCATAGGCTTGTTTCTTGACATGTTTATTGTTTTAAACATGCCTTTCATTACCTCTATGGCTATATTCGTCGTAAGTTCAGATAGTTGAGTTGTTGATTCTACTTCTTGAATGAGAGTGATTCTTTCTTGGGATGGTGGATTCTCCTGTAGTGTCGCTAAGTATCTCAGTAAATTGGCTTGCTTATCTGCACCCGAAGAACTGATTTCCTCGTTGACAATCTTTTGGGCCAAAGGGCTTTCATACCATTTAAGAAGATTTCGCAGCAAACTATCATCCGTTTTCATTGATACAAACCGAGACAGCTCCGATTTTGCTCGTTCAGCATCAAAAGATTGCTTTAATAGTTCAGTTGCCTTTTTATCCGTTTCTGGACTTTTTGAGGTCATCAATCTTTGTGACGACAATGCCTCTAATTGCTCCGGTAATGAAGTTAGAGCATTTTCGATCCCTGATAACTTGATATATTTAGCCAGCATCTCCTCACGAGAATCAGCGCAAGCATAATTGGCCAAAACAAATATCATAAAGACGGCAATCTGTATGACGCATCTGATGTTTTTCATTTTCTCTCCTTTTTTTGACATAACGGGCATGAAGTTGACCCGCCGTTTTTTTGGGCGGGTCGAACTTTCTGGTTGGAAATTCGCATTCTCTCCGGTTGGTTATCCAGACAAATAATGATCACTTTCGCCGGTCATTCTCATTGGCTCTATCTTGACGTTCTTCATTTTTTTCGCCGTATTTATTATCCTCCTCCTCATCACCACCACCCATCCAAGGAAAAATACGGCGGGGAAAAACTGCTGAGGGAAATACGCTCTCGGGAAATGGGCCCTCATTCTTTTCGTTTTTTGTTCTCATGGGTTTTTTTCTCAGTTTGTATTAGCGTTTATTTTATAAATTTCTTCTGCACGTTGTCTAAAGGGCACTGCAATTTCTTTTCTGTCAGTACTGATATAAAAACTAGCCAAAAATTCAAGGCTACATGCCACTTCACGATTGTTTGGACCAAATACCACCTCTCTTATTATAAGTGCACGTTCCAGGTTCAGTTCCGCTTCACTATACCTTTTCTGTTCTATGTACAACATTCCAAGTTGACTCAACAAGGTCGCAATGTCTGGATGCTCCGTGCCGAGAAGCTTCTCATCTATTACCAGTGCTCGCTTAAACAGATTTTCAGAATCCAATTGCCGCCCATACCTAAAATAGTGCCATGCAAGTTTACTTAGACTTAGTGCTACAGTAGGATGTTCATCCCCGTAGAGTTTTTCATTTATTTCCAGCGCACGTTCCAAAGCGTTGGCTAATTCATTTCCAAAGCCATAGCGATAGTCACGTTCCATTAACCTATTGTAGTGGTCTGCCAAATCATCCAGTGTCTCAACCACGGAAGGATGTGCAGACCCATAAGTTTTTTCTTTGATCTCCAGAATACGATTGTAAAGTGTGGCAGCAGTTCTTGCATCAGACAATTTTGCCAGTATCTTCAGGTTTTTTGTAATGATGATGTGCTCAACACCGTATATATTCTCGTAGATTGCTAATGCGCGTTTACAATATTGATATAAATCATCATCGTTACCAGTCATAATAAGCAGTTCGGTAAGTATATTCAGGCTCTTTGCAATATTAGTATGGTTATGAGTAAATGTTTGTTCAGCTTTCTGTAGTGCAATTCGAGCCGCAGCAATGGCACAATCAAGATGTCCTTTTTGATAAAGAGAGTGAGCTTCATGATAGAGAACTTCCCATTTAAGAATCATAGTTTCCTCAATCTCCTTAAATTCTTTTTCCAACGTGATAAGGCACACCGGCTCGGCGGGGGCTTTTTCCCGCTGACCGGTGCTGCCGTTGGTTGAATATTCTGTGTTTTCGCTGTTGGTTTACTGGTTTTGTCAAATGCGTATCTGACCCTTGAAGGTGCGTCGGCGTAGGCTACGAGCAACCTGCCATTTGGTCTTAATGGTTCTGATCGATAGGAAGCATTTCAGCAAGGAGGGTTTCAGGAGCGATGTCCTGTTCGTTCGGCCACGTTACAGCGCCAAACAGGATTCCGACACGATTGAAGTAGTGTATGTCTTTTAGTTCGCGAAAAACGCCTCGATCCAGATAAGGTTTGAGATCAAATATACCTTTGCGGCCATCCTCAACTTCAACATAGATACGATAGTCAGGCATTGGCTTAACAGTCTTCACATCCCAGTACATGGCAACCTCACAGTGGGGTAATTTTGTACGGATTCTCTCCGGAAACAGCCAGTTCCCAATCGGCCTGTAGTTCATCCCGATGTAGTTCTATCCATGCCTGCACAAGTCGCAACTGCTTACGCGGCAATTCACCCGCTAATATTTCACCATCTTCAATGCGAATAGAAGCCTCAAACTCAGCGTACTTAGCATGAAAATGTGGCAGGTTGTGGTTCTTGTTGTCAATAAGGTACATTCGGATAATTATACCGTAAAACATTGAGATTATGGGCATGCTATATTCTCCTTTTCATGTGGCTCTATTTTTTTCCAGAAGTCGTCTTGGTTCACTCTTTTACATCATTGGCGGCTCGTGCCATTTCCAAGATAAATTCTTTCAACATGCCAAACTCAGCAGATGTAAGGTTTGCTAACTTGTTTAAAGACGGCCATTTTCCAATTTCAAATGGTAATGTCCACTTGAGGCTGTCATTGTATTTTTCGCGCAAGTTGTTCATAAACACAATTTGAGAGGGCAGCATAAAAGCCACCTGAAAATTATCATTTGATAAATAACATATTGTTTTTCCTAGGTTGTTTTTGATTACGAGGCTTGGATTTTTGCCAATACCAGGCTTGATATAAAACAGCTCAGGGGTCGCATTGAAAAATGCTATAAGATCAATCAAGTAGCCAGAAACAAACGGGGCATTCTGTTTGTTGATAAAATCAACATATTCAGTTAAGCCCCATTTTCTTTGGTTTTCATTTCGATTCATAGAAATAGTTTCTGGTTGTATTATCTGTTTTGCTTCTTTCGCCTGAGCAGGTACGACATTTTTCAAATCATCATCGCAACATTGTCGATTTTTTGCAATCAAGACTTCTGAATTAGGTGCCTTCATATTCATGATACGTTCCAGCCCGTCCCATGTGGATCTGATGGGCTCTCGTGTCCTTGGATCTACCAGCCCGACCTCGTCCAGAGTGTAGCTCATTCGAGCATAGTTACATGGAGCACAAGTAATCAACATGTTTTCCACCCCGCTCTTTCCGCCTCTTGAGTGAGGTAGTACATGGTCGTATTGTAACCACATCGCTTGGAGTGCGGCATGGCATTCTGTGATTTTATCTCCCCATATCTGCACTTGTGGAAATAATCTCCTGAATTGCTCACGAACTTCCTTTCTGATCAAAGGAATACCGCAGAAACGGCAGTGATACCCATCTCGCATAAGCAGCTGGTTTTTCTCAGCCAACGTGGGCATCCGCTCTTTACCGCGTTGTTCCCTTGAGAAGGTAGGCGGTGCGTCAGAAACAGATCGATACTGGACGTGCGGGCTATTTTTTCCCCAGAGTGAGTCTGTCCACTCTCTAATCGCCGGAATGTCCGCAAGACGTATCAACTCTTCTGCAAGATCTGACCGACCTTGAAAATGAGCGGATACCGCTGCATCAAGGTAGCGCGCTGCATCAGCAATCTCAGTGATTGGCTCCCGGAGATAGAACCGAGCGGCTGCGGATTCTTTAACGTGGATCGTCTCGATGGTTTCCATTGATTCACTCCTTATTTCATCAGATGTTGATTCTCTATATTTGTCGTCAAGCAAAGTACAAGGTTCATTCCACAAGCCGAGTTCATTGTTTCTTGCTTCTTCTTCTGCCGTGCTGTACTGCGTAATATAAGGTTCTGCTAGGTTGCTCCTATATGTTTCTGCCATGCCTGATTTGATCATGGTGAGTGAGATATCTTCGTCTCCAACATAAACCCTTGCTACTGTCCTCATATACTCATCCTCTTCTATCGGTATCACTGTAACCCATGCATTAAGAATTCTGCCTGCCAAATATCCTGTTGCTTCCCCGGCAAAGTATTGTGCAGGCTTACCATCGTGAGCTTCTTTAGGAGCAACCATTCCATACAGCCGTATTTCTACATTTCTACTCCCAAGCCTACATTTTATGGTGTCGCCTGCATATACCTGTACGCAGTAACCTCCTGTACTCACATCTATCGTTGACGGTGGTAATTTCTTGGTAGCCTCTCGCGCCGCATTTAGGAGCCTGGAAAAAAACAAGTAAGTTCCAAATAAGACGATAGCCCCCAGCAAACCCTCCATATTTGACCTCTTTCCTTAATTTATCTTGTTCAACGGTTCGGGAGATCACCGGCGTCGTTTGGCCGGTGCATCTGCCTTGTTATCCCACTCTCTCGTATGCGAGGCGAGCGTCTACTAAATGTTTAAGAAAGTCAGTCCCAGCTTGAGTGATGTCGATTTTTTCATCTTTTCTGACAACTAAATTATGCGTCAATAAGTAATCAAGCCAATCGTTGAATGTTCTGTTTTCATACATAGAAGGAAACGCGTTTAATGCCTGTCTGTATATTTCCTCTGCATTTGTCAACGGAATGCTTCTGGTTGTGCTTGACAACTGGACAAGGAGGGTCACTTGACTCCCGAAAATAATATTAGAAATATTATTAAACTCCATTTCGATTCTGGTTGTGGCAAGAGAACGTACAAGGACAGCTATTTTTTCGTCGTTGCTCTTGAGATCAAACGTCTGAAGTTGCTCTTTAATTATTTTCTCTCTTTCAAGCGCCGTCGCAGAAATTGGGTATTCCATAAGGTCAACGAAAGACAACGGAGTTTGTATCTCCCCCCTCTCTTGCGTGTGTTCGGAGAAAGAAACTCCGTCCTTTCCGGCCTTAGAAATTCGGTCAATCAGTCGCATCAAGGCAGGACGTAAGACAATGAGTGCAACTATGCCTAGGACTATCGCCAAAACAACTACAACAGCAGGCCAAATTAAAACCTCAATTCCGGGCATAAATGCAACTCCTTGTCTTGTTCATTTTGTCTGGATAACGGGGTGCCCGGTTGACCCGCCGTCTTTTTGGGCGGTGTCTAACCGGCTGGTTAGCCACTTTCGGCATTTCTGGCAAGCACTCCTTAGCCTCTCTTCGGAGAGCGAAAAGGGGAAAAGCGATGGAATCTTTTGAGTCAAAAGGAATTTCGGATAAATTACAATCAGAACTTAAACGCGCCAAGTCAGCTCATGAGGCGGAAGCATGGGCCAATGCTTTAAAGTCCTTTATGATTGCACTCGGTATCCAGAAAAATCTTGGAAAAATGTCACACTAGCCGCGTCACTTTGATTTTATCGGGGGTTGAAGTGTCGAGATTTGTTAGGGTGTATTCGCCTTTATTGGTTTTTTCGATCTTGATTCTTTGTGTTGGATACCATAGGCAAACTATCGTGATGTCTCCGAGATTCGCCGGTTGCCACATAGAACCGTCCATTAATTCGATCTCTAGGCCATCTTCGTTAATTCCGATAATGCTGGTTTCCATGTAGCCTCCGTTTTTTGGGTTTTAATTCGGTTTTTTTAATTTCTGGTTTAACTCGTTAATCACCGGTTAGATCGGGCATCTAATATTATATGCTGGTATCTAATACTATATGCCGGCATCCA
>VFKX01000063.1 GCA_009885285.1 Candidatus Falkowiibacteriota bacterium | reverse complement strand
TGCGCTTATCACCGCGCCGTGGCGATAAGCGCAGTTTCGTTTACAAATAAAAAGTCATGCGCTGCAAATGAATAGATGGGTCAATGTATTGTACTTTCACGTTATTCGGCACGTTGATACTGATGGGGGCATAGTTGAGGATTGCTTTAACGCCCGCTTGTATGAGTTGATCCGCTACGCTTTGCGCTGCTGTGGCAGGGACGGTGAGCATCGCGGTCTTAATTCCTGCTGGCTTAATTCTTTCTACCAAATGGGCGGTATCTTCAATGGTAAACTCGCCGACATTTTTTCCAATTTTGCTTTTATCATTGTCGAAGACCATTACAACTCTAAAACCGCGATTGGCAAAACCTTGATAGTGCGCCAGCGCGTGGCCCATATCTCCTGCGCCGATTAGCGCCACATCCCAAATTTTGTCCACTTTGAGAATCCCGCGCAGCTTTTCAATCAAATAAACGATTGCATACCCCGTACCTTGTTTCCCGAATTCGCCGAACTGTGATATGTCTTTACGAATCTGAGCTGCAGAAACACCCACAAGCTCTCCAAGTTCTTGCGAAGAGGTGGTCTTTAATCCGCTGTCTGCCATGCGTTGTAAAGCCCGTAAATATACTGGCAGGCGTCCAATGATAATGTCGGGAATTTTATTTGCATTCATAATGTGCTCTCAAGGTGTAAATTTTTTATATACTCTACCATGAAATTTGATTTTGTACAATTACGCACAAACAAACTTCTCAAAAAAGGCTGTGAAAATCCTTGGATTTCCACAGCCTTTTAATTTATTCCCCGATTTTACAATTGCCAGGGTTGTACTTTTTCTGATTCTGAAGCGCCTTTGCGCCCGAGCACCTTGTACACGTTCACAGGTTTTGTTTTACCTTTTACCGTCACGGCATCTGCAAATTCGGTGTCGAATATATCTTTAACTTGTTGGTAAGTGCTTTCGCTGATCAGAATGGGCCAGGAGTAAGTCTTGGTTAGGTCTTGAAGGCGGGCGGCAAGGTTGGCGTTATCGCCGATAATAGTGTAGTTGATACGCTGGTCTGAACCTAACATACCGACAAATACTTCGCCGGTATTGACTCCAACGCCGATATTAAAGCCTTTGGCGGCGAGCCCTTCTTTAATCCACTTTGCCGAAAGCGCGTCTAATTCTTTGAGCATATCCACTGCGGTGTTAACTGTGCGCACGGCGTGGTCTGGGAATTGGATCGGTTCGCCAAAAAATGCAACGATGGCGTCGCCTTCGTATTTATCTACTGTGCCGCCGTATTTATGAATAACGCCAGTCATTGCTTCAAGGTAAGGGTTGAGCAATTTCACCACGCCTTCAGGGGTGAGTTTTTCAGAAAGCGTTGTAAAGCCGCGAATGTCAGAGAAGAGGATGGTCAGGTCGGCGCGTTTGTTGAGCGAGTTAATATCCTGCGCGCTCATCATTTGATCCACCATTTCAGGCGAGATGAAGCGGCTGAACAATGTCCGTACGCGGCGTTTTTCGGCTTCTTGTGAAACGGCTTGCTCGAGGGTTGGGAGTACAACCCCCATAAATAACATAATTGAAGGAAGCACAATAGGCAGGATATACTGTCTGCTTATGAAGATGATCAGACATATAATAATATATGTCGCTATGCTCGCAGCTAATACTGCGATGGTAATAATAGGGCGCTTTGATTTTGAAATAAATGAAGCGGCGATAGCGGCGAGGATAATAAGAATGAACGCCACCCACGGAGGAGATTCGGTGAGATATTTACCCTGAATGATTGTGTCAATGGTACCCGCCACAATCTCCACGCCTGCAGTCGGGACCTGCGTATCAAATGGCGTTGGGTACACGTCTTTTAGTGTGACGGTGGTTGCGCCGATCAATACGATCTTGCCGCGAAACGCTTCGGGGTTTTCTTCAAGGGTATCGCCCTCATGCACGCTGGCGGCGGAATAGGTGGCGTATGTCCCGGCTGGGCCCGCGTAGTTGGTTAATATCTGACCTGCGCGCAAGGGCACAGTTTGACCGTTGAATTGCAGGCTCGAATTTGTCGGGTTGGTAGGTTCTTCTACACCCAAGTACAGCCTCGCAACCTCAAATGCCCAGTTATAGTAAACCTTATCACCGTGAATATCGTAGGCTTGCAAACCGCGAACGATAGCGTCTTCATCCCGCATGAAGGCGGTGATGCCGGTTGCGTCTAAGACCTCTAAATATGGCGCGATCGGTTGCGATATTGTGGAAAGTGAGAAGCTTTCTTTTGGGTCTCTAAATATTTGAGTCACCGTTACCGCGGAATGCATTTTGCCAAGTGCATCTGCCAATTTTTGATCGTTCCCGGCTCGTTCATCTGGTGCGAAAAGGAACAAGTCTAATCCAATAACTTTTCCGCCTCCTGCGTTGACTTGATCTACGATCTCGGCATAGTATGATCGTGGCCAGGGCCAGCGGAATCCTGTCCAGTTGTTTGAGAAATCGTCGATCGCTATGATGACAATATCATCGGACGGTTTTTGTACTCCGCGCAGGCGCATCAGCGCGTCCCGCGCAGAGTATTCCAGCCGTCCAAATGGCGTGGTAATGCCCGGAAGGATTTCGATGATCTGAATCAGGAATATCAACGCTATAGTTCCTAGCAGCAGGGCGAGACTTAGGTTGAATGGCTTCTTTTCTTTTGTCATTTTATAAAACTCTAATTGATTCTATTAATAGCAAGAGAAACCACAACCTGAAGGAGGAGGAGGTTCATCGCCTTCGGTTTTATCTTTTTTAGGTTCGGGCGCGGAATCGGGCTTGGAGAAGGCGCTTGATTCGGTTGAGCATATTTCCGCGCCGTCTTCACCTATCG
>VFKX01000092.1 GCA_009885285.1 Candidatus Falkowiibacteriota bacterium | reverse complement strand
GGTAATTGTGCCAACGGTATTCTGCTGCTGATGGAAAGCAACCAGGGCCTGTACGTCAATATCAGCCACGCCATCGCCGTAAGTGACCATGAAGTCTTCACCGCCGATATAATCCTTCAAGCGGCGAACTCGCTCGCCGGTCAAAGATTCCAAGCCAGTATCGACAAAAGTAATTTTAAAATCATCACAGCCATTACCATGAAAAACTAATTCATTGTCATTAGTGCTCAGGGTAAAATCAGTCGACAAGGTACGCCAATTCAGAAAGTATTCCTTAATCATATCACCCTTGTAACCAAGTGCTAGAATAAATTCATTAAAGCCGTAATGGGCGTAAATCTTCATGATATGCCAGAGAACTGGCTTGCCACCGACGCTCACCAAAGGCTTCGGTTTAAATTCCGTTTCCTCTTTCATTCTCGTACCAGTTCCGCCGCAGAGAATAATTGTCTTCATATGGTTTCTTCTGATTTAAAGATATTATTGAATTTTTGTCTGATGGGATTAATAAATAGTGCGATATCACTCATATTCCACAATTTCATCATGTATAAGGCAGCAATATTTATAAGTATAACTGCCGTACCGATATATAAGTTATTGAGCTGACCGGTAAACTTCAAAGCTAACATAATCAGCGAATCAACCAGAACCACCAAACTCATCCGCATAATCAATTTTCGGTCTTTCTCCCAGACGGCAAAATGCTGTAATAATAGGAGATTGACAGCTTCAGCGATTACTGTTGCCCAAGCAGCTCCGTACAAAGAATAACGCGGAATCAGTACAAAATTCAAGCCGATATTCAAACAAGCGGAGAATATTATGATATAGAGACTGATTTTTTCCTTATTTTGGATAAATAAGAGGTTGTTAAACAATAAACTCAAAGTACCAAGAATATGGACAAGAATCAGGATACGTAAAGCTAAGACGGTCGGCCTAAAAGTTTCCGGAAAAAAGACGGATACCAATAAGGGGGCATAAAAAATTATGGCCACGGTCGCGAGCAAGCTAATGGAGAAAACGATTCGCAGTGATTTATAAAAAAACTCCGCAAATTTAGCTTTGTCGGCGCTTTTATATAAAGATGATAGGACCGGAAAAACCGCCGGCAGGTATAAACTTACAGCTAAGATGCCGGCCATCTCCAAGAATTTATAGGCGGCGCTATACCAGCCGACTGCGCTGAAATCCGCCATGTAGCGCAGCATGACCATATCGATGCGCGCATAAATACTGATAAAGAAAGTGAAAAGCAGAAAAGGGATACCTTTGACAATCAGCTCCTTGGAGCGAGCGAAATCAAACAGCAGGCGAAACTTAAACGGCAACACCGAGTAAGAATAATAAGCGATGGACACGAATTGCGCCAC
The DNA here is from genome assembly GCA_009885285.1 of Candidatus Falkowiibacteriota bacterium. Classification (GTDB taxonomy): domain Bacteria; phylum Patescibacteriota; class Patescibacteriia; order Patescibacteriales; family UBA12465; genus UBA12465. Next base: position 13,103 of record VFKX01000092.1, on the reverse strand, counting down.
CAGCATGGCGATAAACACCATTTCTAGGCGCGGCCAGATATATAAGAGAGCGCCACCGACCACAACGATAGTCAGCTTTTCAATAATCGTTCGAATAGTTGTGTATTTAAAAAAACTAATAGCCTGCAGATAGCTATCAGCTAAATTAATGAAGATGGCAAAAAAAGTTGTAATGAAAAACAGGACTAAAGGCAATAATACTTCCCTATTAATATAATAATTGATAATCAGGAAAGGAATGAAGACGATTAACGAGATAAAGAAACGCAAAGTAAAAACAATATTAAAATCTTTCTCAATCTCGGGGATTTTCTTGTCGCCGCGCGACCATTCCCGATAAAGATAACTGCCGGCGCCGAAATCAGAGACGATAAACCAGAACAGAACAAAAGAAGTAACAAAGCCGTATTGGCCCATGCCTGCCTCCTGCAAGCGGTAAGTCATGTACACGAAAAATACCAAGCCAAAAATCCTCAAGAAAATCTGAGAAACCGCGCCCCAGGCAATATTTTTTCCGGCTTGTAATTCGTGATCCATATAAAATCTAAATTACCATTCCTTAGTCTTCTCCCGCACCTTATGCTTTAAATCCAGATAGGCCTCAACCGCCTTAGTTTCCACCACCGGCGAGACCAGTTTCAAGATCTCCAGGCCCAGGATGCGATACTGCTTCCCGACCTTATTAGCGTTCAACAAACCCTTCTTTAACAGGCGTTTCAGCGTACTATTACTGATTTTCAAGATTTTCTCCGTCTCCTCTGTCGTATAGACGGCATGAGGCTTTATTTCCTCGCTAATAATCGTGTCAGTCATATAAATAGATTATACTCCGCTCTTCTTTAGGGGTCAATACGGGTCAGAAGGGGTCAAATTACCCCCGATAAACCCGCAGATATTCCTTCACCATCTTCTCCGCCGAGAAATCAGCCGCACTCTCCGGCACAATCTCCGCTTTCTCCATTAACTTCAAGAATTCTGCCTGGCCATTAAGCTTGAAGCAACGCTTTTCTCCGACAACCTCTTCGTTCCCGCCCACTCGACTAGCGAGCACAGGCACGCCGGCTTGCACCGCCTCAATCAGACTCAAAGACAGTCCCTCAAAAACCGAAGGTAAAACAAACAGATTAAAAGCTCGCAAATAGCGGCTGGCGTCATGCAGTTCTCCGGCGAGAATTACATCATTTTCTAGTTTATATGACCTGATCAACCCTTCATACTTCGCCCGCTCCGGCCCCTCACCTATCAAAATCAACTTAGCATTCGGCCTAACAGCCTTAACCGCTTTATGGGCATTGATTAAAAATTCATAATTCTTGGGGTAGGCCAAGCGGCCAATGGAGCCATAGAGATAGGCACTCTGAAAAGCGATCCAGTCTTCCGATGTTAGTTTCAAACTATCAGCCATGGCGCTGCGCGCTTCTTCCCGGCCCAATAAATATTCCGGCGCGAAATCCACACCGTTATAGACCAAATAACTCTTATGTTCTAAACCGCCTGCTAGCAACCCGGTTTTTAAAGCAAATTCCTGATTCAAACGGCTGACAAAAACCAGAGCATCCAGATTCCGAAAGGCCGCTTTAAAAAACCAGCGATAGGCAGCTTTCATGGTCTTCATAGCCGCGTGGCCACTATCCAATAGCGATAGGCCGTGAACGGTAAAAACCACTCGCGGCTTAGGCTTAAGCGAATCAAGCCCCCAAACTCCCAGGAGCGCGTTAGTACTATTAAGATGCACGATCTCAAATTTCTCGGCCGCCGCATAAGCCTTTAGCTCAGCCATAAACCCTAAAGCCTTCAAGGGGTTTCGGCTCCGCTCCAACTTTTTCAGCAAATGAAAAGGGATGCCAGATTTTTCCAGCTCAGCCGGCAGATACTCCCCCGGACCGCCGGCCACCGTCACGTCTTCCCCGTTAGCCTTCAGTCCGCGCGCTAAATTCAGAGCAAAGACCTGAGCCCCGCCCAACTCGCTCTTTGTAATGACAATTAATATTTTCATAGTGCCTATTGATAATTTTGCAGTTTTATATTACTTATTCTAACATTAATGTCTTAAACCTGCTATAATAGAAAAGTCAATTTACCATTATTTACGACTATGGATCACTATCTAAATCTCTTCATGACCATTGCCAATCGCTTTGACTGGCTCGGCAACTGGTTATTTTTCTTCATTTCATCGCTTGAATGCACCCCTTTCTTAGGGGCTTTTTTTCCGGGCGGCACCCTGATATCTGTCGCCAGTTTTCTGTCAGCTCAGGGCTTCTTTAATATCTGGGGTTTAGCGGTTTTTGCCGTCTTCGGAGCGATTCTGGGCGACTACGCCGGCTATTGCGCTGGACGCTGGGGTGCGGGCTGGCTGGAAAAGAAGGGCTGGATAAAAGCCAGCTGGCTGGTTAAAGGCGAAGAATTTTTCGCAAAATACGGCAATCGCAGTATTCTCTGGGGACGGTTCTTCGGAGCCACGCGCGCCGTTACTCCTTTCGTGGCCGGGGCCTCAAAAATGAACCTCTATATCTTTATGAAATGGAATGTTATCGGCTCTTTCCTCTGGGCCGCTTGGTATATCGGCCTGGGTTATTTCTCCGGCAACCTGATTTCTGTTCTCGTCAAGCGCTGGTCCACTCACCTCAGTGCCGCCCTCACCGTCATGGCCGTGGCCGCTCTCATTTATCTGACTATTAAAAAACATGGCGCCAGTTACCTTGAATACTTCCTTTACTCCAGTCAGCACGCTGTGGAGAAAGCCTTGGCTAGTCGCTGGCTACAACGATTAATGCGCCGCTCCCCGGCCCTGCAAGAAATTCTGGACATAAAAAAAATCCAGTCAAAAATTTTCACCGGATTCCTGGGCCTCGCCATCCTAATACTTTTCTATCTGCTTATCATCATTCGTGACAGGCTCAACTAAGCTCGTTCACAGAAGAACCTATCTCCTCCAAACCGGAGAAGCTTTTTATCTGACCGCAACGCAAGCATTTAATTTCTATCTGACCACTGAAATTTCCTTTAAAGAGAAGCTTGCCGCAAGTGCAGCGCTGATCATTTAAGACCATAGATGGATTCATTTTGATTGAATAGAATAAAATTAGTTATTCTTATCTCTTAATAATATTATAACCTGATTCCCTCAAATATAAAAGAGTAAAGGTTAAAATTTATGAAAAAAATACACCAGACTTTAACCGAAGGACCGATCCTAAAATCACTGCTCAGCGTCGCCATCCCCATCATCTTAGCTAATGTTTTCCAAGCCGCCTATCAACTAACCGATTCTTTCTGGGTTGGCCGCTTGGGCGAAAAAGCAGTGGCCGCAGTGACGGTCGGCATGCCGGTCATCTTTTTAATCACTTCACTCGGCATCGGCTTCGCGGTCGCCGGCTCAACTTTAACCGCTCAGTATTTCGGCGCCAAGAACTCGAAGATGGTCAATCATTGTGCCGCTCAGACCTTACTCATGATTGCTTTCGTCTCCGTCATCTTCAGTCTGGTCGGCCTATTATTTTCCGGACAAATCTTGCACTTAATGGGCGTGCCCGCCGATATTTACGACACCGCTCTTAATTATTTACGCATTGCTTTCATCGGCCTCTTGCCGAATTTCTGCTTCTTCATGTTCCAGTCGATCATGCGCAGTATCGGTAAGCCAACCTTGCCTGTCTATATCGTCATCGGTACGGTTATTTTAAACTTCGTTCTCGACCCGCTCTTTATGTTCGGTTTCGGCTTTATTCCGCGGATGGAAGTGGCTGGGGTGGCCGTGGCTACTCTAATCACTCAGACTATCGCCGCTATTATCGGCTTAGCTATCCTCTTGGGCGGTAAGCGCGGTATTCATTTAAAAATCAAAGATTTTATACCCGATAAAGCTTTCATCAAGCGCGCCTTTTTATTAGGCTTCCCCGCCTCCATTGAACAATCCGCCCGCAGCCTCGGCATGGTCGTTATGGCCTCACTCTTGACCGGTTTCGGCACGCTGGCCGTCGCTGCATATGGTGCTGCTTCTAATACCGTGCAAATTCTCATTATCGTTTCCATCGGCTTGTCCGCCGCGACCGCCACCCTCGTCGGCCAGAATATCGGCGCCGGTAATGTTATTAGAGCTAACCGCATCGCCAAGCTGAGCATGATAATTTCTTTTGTCACTCTGGAGACAGCCGGAGTCCTGATATACATATTTGCCCCCAGCCTCATCGCTTTCTTTGTGCCGGGAGACTTAGCCATTATTGCTGGCGGAGCTGTCTATCTACGCATTACCTCTCTCTTCTTCGGCTTGATTGGCGTCCAAATGACTGTTAACGCTGTCATGCAGGCCTCCGGTAACACCACGACCTCCATGATCATCACCCTGACTTCGCAGTGGATAATCCAATTACCCTTAGCCTATCTCCTCTCCCAGCATACCAGTCTCGGTATTAACGGCATCTGGTATGCTTTCCCGATTACCAATGTCATAATTTCAATTCTCGCCTTCATCGTCTTTAAATCCGGACACTGGCAGAAAAAACGGCTGACCGAAAACGATAAGCTCGGCGCTGTTATCAGTGAAAATGTTCAATCCGAGGAAATTATTCCTTATGACGCCTAAATGTGTTATCATATTTATATAATAATTAACTGAAGAACTATGGCCATCATCAATTGGACCGAAGAATACTCGGTCGGAGTCAAGGAACTTGATCACCAGCACCAAAACTTAATCGCGATTATCAATCGCATGTACGCTCTTTATAAAGACAATAAGTTTGCCAAAACCGAAGCTGAACCGCTTTTTAAGGAATTATTTGACTACGCCGATTATCATTTCGGCACCGAAGAGCATTATTTCCAAATCTACAATTACCCGACGAAAGACGAGCATACTGATATCCACAACCAGTATCGCACCAAAATGCAGGGCTTCAAGGACCGCTATGACGCCGCTCCGAGCCCGGAAATTTTGTTTGAGATTTCCAATTTCCTTAACGAATGGTGGATTTGGCATATCAATAATACTGACCGCGAATACACGAAGTATTTCAACGCTAACGGCTTAGTGTAAAAACCCTTTGTATATTCTTTATAAAAATAGGTTGTCTCATGACAACCTATTTTTAGTAGACAAATCCTCTGAATACCTGGCCAGTTCTCTTTGCCAATAAAAAAGCCAATCGATAATCTGATTGGCTGAACTATTTATTATTAAATTTCTGAGTGACTCTTTGGCTTGGGATGGCTAGCATTCCAAATAACTTTTACGAGCCACAACCCGGCAGCGACAGCAGCCAAAAATCCGATAACTACTCCCAGTTCAAGGTCTCCTTGAAACTGGCCCATTAAAATAACTGCTTTCATTGCTAAATTTTTTAGATATTATGTATATTATTAAGGTTCTTATTGATATAATCATAATAGCATATTTATCACAAACTGTCAAGAAACTGGCCCTCTGAGCTTAAAAAATAGGGCGGCACTTCTTTTTATACAGGTCTTGGAAGATATTATTGGGGTCAACCAAACGCTTGGCCTGATAATAGTTTGGCTTATTAAAAATCTTCCAGAAGTCGTCTTCCTGGTAATAATTAGTAGAAATGAGCGTCTTAATCGCCCCTATTCCCATCAATTCATCTTCCAGCAACTTATAGTAATTCTTGGCCGGGTTTTTCGGCAAGCCGTAAATTGCGATATCCAGAAATAATTCATCTTTAATATCAGCCGCAAAGTCCTGGGCCAGCCATTCATATTTACGTGCCAGCTTATAGGGCACACACCAAAGTGGATAAAAATTTATTTCCTGATTATACCAGCCTAGGAATTCCCTGGTCCTAGAAAAAGGAATAAAAGTGTCCACGGTGACCGGAATCATCTTTTCCGGAATTAGGCCGCGCAGCTTTCGGACCAGACCCAGGACTTCCGCTGAGCCGATGAACTTGCCTAGTAGCAAACGACCCAGCCAGGAGCTAGGCGTCGAGTTAGTCACGCCGTGATCATAGCGAAAAAAATAATCAATCGTCTTAACGTAATTTTCCTTCCGATGACGCGAGTCTTGGCAGCAAACCCGCAGCCAATTATAGTCGCGCAAATATGGCGCAGAGCTAATAAAATTTCCCAGACTGAGCAGATATTCATTAGGTGAAAAGATAATGCCGTCCATAAAGTCCGTATCCTGACGAGTATAGTGATCAGAAATAGCGGCTTGATAGGCCGCCAGATTATCAAATTTAAAAAACTCCATCCTTACAAAGGGCTGAGCTGGCACCAATTTGAATTTTAACTTGGTCAGAATTCCTAAGGTTCCGAAAGAGCCATGCATCATTTGAAAAATTAAAGCATTCTCATTGTCCGGTGTACAGGTTAAGACTTCCCCGCCAGCTATCACGACTTCATACTCAAGACAAGTATCATGAAAGCCGCCGTATTTATAGGACATGGATTCAATCGAGCAGCCCGTCACTGCTCCGCCAATAGTAATCGTTTTCAGTTCCGGCACAACTATTGGCACTAGATCGTGTTCTAAAGTCGCCCGCACTAAGTCAAGATAGGTTACGCCGGATTCGGCTATGCAAATCATGGCCGCCTCATCAATGCTAATAATATCAGTCAGGTCGCTGATATCTATGCGTTCATTGAGATGCTGTTGGTCGCTGGCTTTCGGCACTTCATGCGAGACGGCTTTCTTCTTGATAGATAGCGGTTCATAGCCCTGGCGCTGCCGGAGCTGCTTCGAGATTCTTAAGATCTTCTCTTCGTGACTAGTCATATTGGCCAGTTATTTTCCCAAGAGTTTAAAAGCTTCGTAAACCAAAAAGGCCGGCCAAACCAGCGCTTTCAAAAAACCTAAGACGCCAAGCCAGAAGCTCGTAGCAGTGGAAATGAAATAGACAGCCGCCCCGACCAAACCGAGTCCGTAAACGGCATTGCCGCCCTGCTTAGGCATTTTATGCATTTTTTGCTCGCACATATTTTTTAATTATTTATTATGACCCTCTCCATATTTTACCTTAAAGCCCGCCTCATCACCATATGCGGAGAAATCGAGATCTTTCTGGCTGGGATGAGCCTTAAAGCCGGGCTTACCCTCGTGAGTAATGCCGCACCAATACTTTTCCGTTAAACCAGCGATTTCTTTGGCATAAAGAAAAAAGCCGTTAGCATAGCCGCAATACATACAACCCAGCTTTTCTAAAGGGGTAAGATAGGCCAGCTTATTGCGATCCATCACCAGGATATGAGCCGAGCGCTTCACTTTCTCAATCTTATAGATTGGAAAACAGATGGCTTGAAAAAGAGAAATAAATAAGTCTAACAGCAATAAAGGTAATAACGGCAGCCAAATAATCGGCGCTGTTAAAAGATGCCACCACAAACGCTCGCGCCAATGCTTTCGATAGTTCATATTTTTATGTTTAATCCCCTCACTATATCACGCCCTGCCCCAAGATGATAGCTAATCGCGACCAAAAGCCCACCCCTTGACAAACTTTTAAAAAAAGGTTTATAATAAAGTCAGTAAATTAACAATAGGAGGAAAAAAACATGAAAAAGTTATTAATAGCTTTATTGGTATTTTTAGCCATTTCGATCACTGGCAGCGCACAAGAGAAAATTACGATTGCTGAGGGTTCAGACCGGACTTCAAGGGTAGAAAATTATCTATTCTTATACGATTATTTCGGCGAGGATTTTAATAAAACAAAGAAATATTGGAATGAAATGATTGAGAAAGACATGAAAATGATTATCTTTATCAATCTAACCAGTCAAACACTCGACGTCATTGACATGCGCGACACTTTCAAAATCGCCATTCATGACACCATTTCCAGCGGAATGAAGGCACATCCAACCCCTGTGGGCAACTGGAAAATCTGCAATAAGAAAGTGAACTTTTGGTCCACCAGCTGGGGCTGCAATATGCGCTACTGGAACGGACTTGAAGGGGGCAACAGCTTTGGTATGCATGGCCTTGAAGGTTATGCCTATGAAAAACAACTTGGGAAAGCAGTTTCTCACGGTTGTATCCGATTAAGACGAAGCTTAGAGCTAACCTTCTATCAATTAGTTCCCATTGGAACCAAGGTCGTAATCTACGGCCGTCCACCTTGGGAAACTTATGGCAGAAAGTAGCAAGACAATAAAACAAGCAATTAACAATGCCAACCTGGTTTCAGGATGGCATTTTTTATTGCTTTTAAATATTATTAGCCAATAAAAAAGGTACCTCTGTAGAGATACCTGATGCTAAATTTTAACTAAATTGAATTTTAACGGTTGTGTTTCTTACTTAATTCATTAATAGGAACACTAACACCCACTAGCAGAGACAATGCCCTGATTGATAGGTTACCGCTCGGCGATGGCTTGAATTCTTGCAATAACTTATCCCAGCCGCTTGAGGTGCCAACGTACTCTAATGGCAATCCCCTAGTGGCGTTATAGGTATAGTCAAAGAATGATACCCTAATCGTTACACAAGATACGAAGTACCAGGCCCATTTTTTGTGATCATAGTTAATCCATAGCGGCGAAGCGGCCAAAATCCCCCGACTAGCGCCATTTAATGAATATCCCCAGCCAGGCTGTCCCTTATCAATCAAAGCGTCGCCAGCTGCATTTGCAACATTAGCCAGGATATAAGTCCCGACAATACTGCTCCACTGGGCAAACCGACTCTGGTTGCGATAATGACGGTCATAATTAATAAGAAACGGCGAAGCAGTGAATAATCCGAAACCGGCGGCATTAGAGGCATGCCCCCAGCCTTTATAGCCATTCTTATTCAATACATAACCGTTAGCCGTTAAAGCAGTGGCCACAAAATATACGCCAGCGGCTTTCAGGCCAATGTTATGGTTATTCTTTAAACTCATATAGGTTATACCAACATTAGACCCGGTAGGCATATCCTGAAGAGTTATTTGCGGCATACTCAAGCTATCACTGAACATATCCTGTGCTTGTGCGCCATTATGACCTGAAAAAACCATGAGCAAAGTAGCTAGGATTGCCCCAGCTACACAACGAGTAATCTTAAAACTGTTCATTGTAAATTCCTCCTTTTTATTTAGTTGACAAAATACGATTTTCTATTTATGGATAAATCTTACTGGAAATATGATTAAATGTCAATAGTGGCGCCAAGGCTAAAAAAAGAGCTCAAAAGTATGAGCTCTTTCTTAATTATTAGCCGTTTTTCTTACTTTATTTCTTTTCCCCCCTTCAGGGCCTGGATTTCCTTCTTCATTTCCACCATCCTCATTTCCCGGCCAATCATATATTTATTGACCTTATCTAATTCTATCAGCTTATCATTTAAATCCTTAGTTCTGGCAGCCACTGTCAGCTCTAAATCGGTCTTTAATTTCTCTAAATCAACGGTCCGCTGCTTAATTTTCTTTTCTAGACTGCCTCGCTCCTTCTCTAGTTCAGTGGTTCTCTGCTTAACTTTTTCCTCAAGAATAGTATGTGACTCTTTAATCTTCACCACCATCTCATTAAAGACGCGTGCCAAACGTCCGATTTCGTCCTCGGAATCCAGCTCAATCTTCACATCAAAATTTCCACCCCTAAGTCTCTCAGCGGCCGCCATCAGCATCTTTAAAGGCCTCGTTAGAGTAAAGGTAAAAAGAATCGACATGATAATCACAAATACCAAAACAGGCAAGGCTACAACGGCCAGCTGCCAGTATACTTCACTCATACGTCCGGTCAAAGAATTCTGTGAAACCAGGTAGCGCATAGAAAAAAGATGACTGCCGGCATTAAAAATCGGCACAATAATCTCTGTCACTGTTTCTCCCCCATCCTGGATATCGCGATACGAGGTAGTGCCGCCTTTAAGGCTATTTAAAGTTTCTTGGTCATTTATCTGCCGAAAAGCTCCCTCATATTTACCAGTCCGCAATTCATCGGAATCAAAAAGTATTCGGCCATTTATACCGAGCAAATTTACGCGGACGATATCAGCGTTATGAGTTAACACTGCCCTCACCTTAGTTTTAAAGGTTTCAAAATCTTCCGGGTACGGATGCGTATAGTATTGGATATAGCTATCATAAATAGTCTGGGAAGAAAAGTTGGCGAAACTCTCGCCGCTTTGGATAATATCGGCCGAGAGCTTACTACGTTCCGAGGCGATAAAGACAAATGATAAGACAACCATGGCGACCGCCATGACCATGACTACGAAAACGCTAAACTTAAAGGCCAGCGATTTATTCATATTTTTATTAATAATTTTCTGCTAAATCTTGTCCTTATCGTGAGTAAGATGATAAGAGCTGATCAACGGCTTTAGCGGCGGCAGTCAAAGCAGCCGCGGCGCTTTTCTCGCCAACCCAGGCCGCCTGAATTTCAGCCATCAGAGCTGCTTTAATGCTATTACTATAGGCAACATTAGGTTCGGCGACCGCATTCTTCATTTGATCGACGTACACTCCGGTAAAAGAGTCACCGAGAACTGTCTTATGGCTCTCAAAATCAACCTTCCGCGAAGGAATGGCGCCGATGGTATTAGCTAAGAGATCGCCGTAGCGAGTCGTGCCGGTTTCCGGCTGGATATCAGTGGAAATCCATTTTAGGAATTCCCAGGCTTCAGCTTTATACTGACTTTTATCCATGACGCCCATAAACCAGCTATAGCCGAGAGTCGTTTGCTTTTTTAAGGGCGGAAAAGGGGCGACGCCGACAGTAGCGTCAAACTTATCCCCGAAGGCTTCCATAAAACCGGACTTTGTCCAAGGCGGAGCGATCACCATCGCCACTTTGCCGGTTTTAAAATCAAAGAAGTTACCATTAATATCAGTGGCTCCATTTTTAAATAAGGCTAGTTCAGCTTCGAGAGCCGCTACGCCGGCTGGACTATTAAATAAGCTAGTCCTTAAATCAGAAGATAAATATCGGCCACCGTTACTAAAAAGCAACGACAGAAAAGGGTCAACCACTTGCCAGTCCTCATCAAGAAAAGCTATGCCATATTGAGAAATATTTCCGGCTGAATCTCGCTTGGTTAATTTTGTCGCCATCGTTACCAACTCAGCCCAGGTCTTAGGATAATTAGCATTTCCCGAACTGTCCACGAGGCCACCTTCTTTAAATAATTCTTTATTATATAAAAGCGCGAAGTCATTAATTTCCGTCGGGATGCCCCAAATATTACCGGCTATCGTCACGCCGGCCGTGGAAACATAGTTTTGGATGACATCATCTTTGATATATTGCGGCGGATTATCCAAAATGCCATTCTGAACATAAGAAACTCCCCAAGGAGAATAAATCTGATAAATATCCGGAGCTAAATCGGCATCACTCAAAGCCTGTAGGGTGTCAGCATATTCCGTGTAAGGGATAATCTGAATAGCAATCTCAATATTGGGATGTAAGGCGGTATACTCATCAAGATATTGCTGCAAACCTTTGGAAACGAGCTGACCCTGAGCGTTATAAATTCCCTCTCGCTGGTCTTTATTCGACCAATGGACGGCGTAAGTCAGCTTGATTTTATCTGCCGGCACCACGTCCTGATTTGTACTCACGATAGCGGACTCGCGCTGAATCATCGATTTAAAATAGAGGATGGCGCCAATCGCCACCACTAAAAAAAACAATGATGCCAACGAACAATTTCTTGTTAATCATACTATTTAAATTATAAATGATATCAAGCTGATATCTTTAATTTTGCTTATAAAACAATGAGTCAAACTTTAATCACGAACCGACCTATCCAGAAGCTTTAATAATTAGCGCAAACCGTGGTCGAGAAAGCATTGCTTATACTTTTGGTCAATCGTCATCAGGTGCATGATCAGCCAGTTCTCAAGAAAATCGATCAGCTCAAAGGCTAAGGAGACGGAATCACCCAAGTACTTATCATTTATCTTAATGATCTGCTCAGAAAAATAGCGGTGAGCCGCTTCGTGTTCCTCCGTGCCTGCATAGTTGAATTGGTGGAAATATTTCTCTTCCGTAGCAAAATGATTATTCTTGTAGTCTAGAATCTCAGTAATTATTTTATTAACTGATTCTTGCTTAGGCGTAGAGTTGATTTCATCTATCAGCTTATTAATTATGGCAAATAATTGCTTGTGTTGATCATCAATTTCTTTAACAATATTATATTTTTCATTCCAAACGAACTTGCCTTCTTTTAAAATATCACTCATATATTTTACTTTATTACCTCTCCTTATGATTGTGTAACTATATAAATATTATAGCGCGAAACCTCATAAAGTGACAATCTTTAGGCGGCAACCAGACGTCTCCTGATAAGCTGCTGCGTCACCATCTCCTCTATTTCCCTGCTATTCCTGTTATTATTTTTTGGGCGAAAAATCGGGCAGCCCCTAAATATTTAGCATTCGACCGTTTCTTACTCAGACCGCCGAAGAAGTATCTGATAAAACTATAATTTACAAAGCCAGGACAAGAAAACTCTCCAATTAAGTTAAAGCCCTTGGCCGCTAACTTCTACACTATCCCAGAATCTGATCAATCCAGCCCAATTTCTTCCATAAGACAATTTCCTCATAACAAGAGACTTTCTGATTGGGCATGCGAGCCAAAATCAATTTTATGTCTTTGCCTTCAACCAGTTTCTTGACTAACGCGTAACTTAATTCAGCAAAAGTTTCTGCTCCAATATAGCCCTCGATATTATTTTATTTTCATTAGCCACAAATAAAATATCCGCCTGGTTTATATCTTGAAAAAACCGCTTATGCACTTCGGGGTAAAGCTCATCAAATTGATTTACCGGGATAATTTGCGGGTAATTCAAGACCGAGCAAAATTCTTGATTATTCCAATACTTAAACCATTTTTTCATCTCTGCTTGTAAGCTGGCGCTGCCGGCGATGACTACTTTCATAATTTATAAGGAATATAATTAATAATACGTGCCCTTGACCATAAATTCTTCTGGCATATCCTGGCATATCCTGGCATATTTGTATGCAGGCATCTTATCATATCGTTCCCAAGTGATAAACTCCCTACTAAAAAATGCGCTAAAAAGCGCATTTTTTCTTTCGCGGAGAGGGTGGGACGCACTTGGAACGGTTATAACTAGCAAACAATTTTAATTACAGCCACCCATATAGTCTGGGGAGCAATTTTGTTGCTCT
>VFKX01000117.1 GCA_009885285.1 Candidatus Falkowiibacteriota bacterium | reverse complement strand
GGGGCAGATAAAACAGATCAGGCTGTGCAGCCAGCGGTCACTGACACGCAGGGGACTGTCGAAAAAGCGGCTAACCATGTGGAGATTGCCGGCTATACTTTTTCTCCGGCTGTGTTAACCATTAAGAAAGGGGAGACCGTTACCTGGACAAATAGCGATACTGCACCGCACACTATTAAATTTGCGGCTTTCAGTTCAGAGAATTTGAGCGACGGCCAGAGTTTTTCTTTCACTTTCGCTAATGCCGGTATTTTTGATTATTATTGCTCGGTCCATCCAGCGATGACCGGCAAAATCATCGTTGAATAATATGATTCAAAGTATTGCGCTTATTCCAATCTTGGGCCGCCCCTTATTCATTTACTTTGGGTTACTGGCTTTCCTGTGCTATATCGTGACGGCGATTATCGGTCGCCTAAACTTTAAAGGGAAATATATTATTCCGTTCAAGTGGCATCCGCGTTTTGCTATGACGGCACTTGCCGCTATGTTTATCCATGCTTTTCTGGCGCTGTCTCTTTTCTTGAACTTTTAACCAGATTTATGGATATAAAAAGACCGGGTTCAAAAATCCGGTCTTTTTTTGTATATAGATTATTTTTTGAGCTTACTCTTGATTTCAGCCACGATCTGATCAAGGTCCCAATCACTTTTCACCATATAGCGGAGGATGTATTGATTGAAAGCTTCAGAGACTCTCTCTTTGTCTGTGTAATTAGTGAGAATGAGAACTTTAGTATCTCCGTCCCAAGAGCTGGCACGCATTTTTTTGAGCATGGTCAAACCGTCCATTCGCGGCATTAGGATGTCGAGCAGGATTAAGTCTGGCTTATGAGCTTCGGCCATCTTTAGGCCATCTTCGCCGTTACGGGCTTCAAAAACTTCAAAACCTTCCTGAGTTAACTTGATGTTCAGGGCCTTGATTAAGAGCTGGTCGTCTTCGATGATGAGAATTTTTTCCATATTTTTCTAATTTTATGCATTTTTTAACATCTTTAAGCTAATAATGTTATTTTAGCATAAAATATATAAAATTGCCCGTTTCCCAGTTTTTCGCAAAAACCCTTTTATTCTTCCATGATATACGGTATAATCTTAATAGATTTATTAATTAATTAAAATTTATGAGAATCTTAATTATCGATGATGACATCAGCGCCGCGACCACCCTGAAAGCCTTGTTGATGAGCCAGGAGAATTTTGAGATTGATGTTTCCTATGCCGGCCGTGAAGGTCTGGATATGATGATCAAGAATCCGCCTTACGATATCCTGATTCTTGATATTATGATGCCTGATTTCAGCGGCATTGAAGTTTGCCGCGCTATGAGCATTAATGAAAAGCTGAAGACCGTCCCAGTTCTGTTGGCTTCCGCCTTGCCGATTACTTCCAAGGAATTAAGCGACTTGATGGCGGAATTCAAGGCATTAAATGTCGTTAAGGGCGTTTTAGAGAAACCGTTCGTCGTTGAAGACCTGATCCGCGAAATCCATCGCATTATTGATAATAAATAATTATGAAAATTCTTATCGTTGACAATGATGTCAGTACCGTCACTACTCTTAAGGCTCTGCTCGACACGCAGGCGATGTATGACATTGAGACTGCTTTCGGCGGCCAAGAAGGACTGGATAAGATGATGGCTAGCCCTGACTATGACCTCGTGCTGCTTGATATCATGATGCCGACAGTGAGCGGTATGGACGTCTGCCAGGCGATGATGAATGATTATCGCTTGCGCGGTATTCCGGTTCTTCTGATGTCTTCGGCTTTGCCGATTCCACCGGCAGAATTCCATGAATCCTTAGAAAAGTTCAGTACCCTGAGTGTGGTTAAAGGTGTGATTGAGAAGCCATTCATTATTGAAGACTTAGTAGCCGAGATTAATAAGACGGCTCGCCGTCCTCTGTAGATATGATTTATGACGTGGCAGTAATCGGCGGCGGCGCTTCAGGACTGATGGCGGCCGGACGGGCTGCGGAACTCGGTGCTTCTGTGATTGTGCTAGAGAAGAATAAAATGGCTGGTGTAAAACTGCTGATGACCGGCGGTATGCGCTGCAATCTGACAAATCTTATCACTGACTATAAAACATTAGCGTCTAAATACGGCCCGGCGGGCCGTTTTTTAGTGTCAGCTCTGGCTCGTTTCGGTTCTTCGGACACGGTTGATTTTTTTGAAGGCCATGGAGTAAAGACGAAGATAGAGAATAATAACCGGGTTTTTCCGGTGACAGATAATGCTCGTTCGGTATTAAAGGCCTTGATGGACTATAATCAAACCGGCGGAGTGGAAATTAGGCTCGAAGCCGCGGTTAAAGACATTATGACTGAATCCGGGCATATTACGGAAGTCGTCTTAATGAGCGGTCAGAGAGTACAAGCTAAAAAATATATCATCGCCACTGGCGGCAAGTCATATCCCGGTAGCGGTTCAACCGGCGACGCTAATGCTTGGCTCGAAAAAATGGGGCACCGGATTATGCCACTCTCGCCGGGACTAGTAGCTATACTTTTAAATGATAAATATATTTCTGAGCTTGAAGGCTTAAGCCGGACAGATGTCAGTCTGGAATTAATGGCGGGAGGGAAAACCATCGCCAGTAGTTATGGCGACATTCTTTTTACTGCATCCGGATTGAGCGGTCCGGCCGCTTTTAATTTGAGCCGGTCAATATCTGCGCCGGCTGCTCCGGATTTACAGATTATTGCGGATTTCTTCCCGGACTTTGAAGTGGAAGAATTTGATGGCCGTTTAGCTGAGTTATTCGCCGGTAACGTCAAGACAATTAAAAATTGCCTGGGAGAAATCTTGCCGCCAAAATTAATTCCCGTTTTAGAAAAGCTAGCCGGTTTTGATTTTGAGCGCCGTGGCAACTCTGTCACAAAAACTGAGCGTTTAAAGATTGGAGCTTTGCTTAAAGGCTGGCGCCTGGATGTTCAGGGTTTGGATTCTTATGACCGGGCGATGATTACTGTCGGTGGCTTGGATCTGAAAGAAGTTGATCCGAAAACTATGCGCTCGAAATTAATTGATAATTTATTCGTAGTCGGCGAGGCCTTAGACATTGCTGGTCCGTCGGGCGGCTTTAATCTGCAGGTCTGCTGGAGCACCGGGCGAATCGCCGGGGAAGCGGCTGCCTAAAAATAATTTGTATTTTGGAAAAGGCTCCGAGGTGGAGTCTTTTTTAATGGATTAGTAATAAAAAAGCTATCTGTGATAGATAGCTGATTGTACAATTTTTATATTTTACTTTGAGGCCCAGTAAATAAGCAGGGCGATTAAACCGGCAAAAAAGATGATACCGATATGCGCAAAGACGAAATCAAAGATATTTCCTCTTTTGTTAATTTCTGATCTGCCTGGCAATCCTTTTTTCTGGCAAGCATTGCAGACTCCATCTTTATGATGAATTACGTAATAGTTCTTTCCACAATGAATGCAGTCTTCTTTTCTTTCATCTTCTGGACCGAACATATTGTCAGCGAATTGCTTGGGTGTGATGTCTCCGAAATTCATAATTAATTCCTCCAAAATTTAATGAATATATGTGTTAAGGTAATAGGCCATTGATTAATGAAGAATATAACATAAGTAATAATATCTGTCAACTCCGAGGATGAAGAAAGGTCTCGCCTGAAGCGTAATAATATAGCTGAGAAATTAATGCTATAATCATCAAATGATGGACGCAATCGAGGCAGAAAAAATGAGCGACACCGATCTGGTTATGTTGAGTCTGGAAAATCAGGCTAATTTTTTGTATTTGGTTGACCGTTATAAGGGCAAACTCCTGAGTTATATTCGCCGTTTGACTAATATTAGCGACGATGATGCCGAAGATATTCTTCAGGAAGTCTTTATTAAGGTGTATTTGAATTTGAACGGTTTTGACCCTGATTTGAAGTTTTCCTCCTGGATTTACCGCATTACCCATAATCAGGTAATCAGCAGCCACCGCAAGCTGAAAGCCCGGCCAGAAGGCTATGCCGTTAATATTGAAGATAAAGCGGCGCTGTCCTTGGCAGCCGACATCGATATTGAAGCCGGGGCTGATTTGCAGATTTTGAAGCAGAAAATTTCTCAGATTTTGGCTGGCCTAGATCAGAAATATCGGGACATCCTGGTTTTGAAGTTTCTGGAAGAAAAGAATTATCAAGAAATCTCCGATATTATTAGAAAACCGGCTGGCACAGTCGCTTCCATGATTAATAAGGCAAAAAAGGAGTTTAAGAAAGAAATGGCGAAGCAGAAAATCATCATCTAAACATATGGATAAACAAGAATTTGATAAAAAATTAGTGGATAAAATAAAGGATGAGCATTTAGCGCCGAAACCGCGCTGGCATTTCTTATTGAAGGATTATGTCATTATGGCGAGCGGCACACTAGCGCTCTTAATCGGTGCGGCCACTGTCTCGGTCATGATCTATCTTCTTAAGTATAATGGCTGGGAATTAAGAGAAGAGACTCATAAAAGTATTTTGGAATTCTTTCTATTAACTTTGCCGTATTTCTGGATCATATTTTCTGGTCTCTTTATTTTTATCCTCTATTATAATCTGAAACATACGAAGAGGGGTTATCGTTACCCGGTTTGGGTAATTGCCTTATCTGGCTTCGTGGCCAGCATTTTTCTGGGCGGCATCTTTTATCTGTTTGGTCTGGGCCAGAAAATTGATAATGTCTTGGGCGAGCGAGCGCCGTTATATGAAACTGTCATGAACCGCCAATTGTCTTTCTGGTTTAATCCTGGTGAGGGCAGGTTGGCCGGGATTATCAACAGCGAAGTGCAAGCCGGCAATTTTTATCTCGTCGATCCGACTGGATCATTGTGGCTTGTGATGGGTCAAGCGTCGGCAGATGCCCGGGGCAACGATTTTGTGCAAGAAGGCGTTCCGGTTAGTCTTATCGGTGAGACACTTTCTGGCAATTTGTTCCGCGCGGATTTTATCAGGCCTCTCATACCGGGGAGCGGCTATCTCAACGGGCCGAAGATGAAAACAAATCGGGGTCGCTGCTCTGAAGAAGCTTGTCCGCGCAAACGTTTAAATTTGCTGCCTGGCGGCATTGGGTCAGGCACTATCATTATTGAGGAAATCAAATAAGAAGAAAATATTGTATAGCGGCGTATTATTAAGCAGAAGGAAAAAGAGAGCTCTCTTTCCGAAGTATCTAATTATTAATCTGAAAAAAATATGAAACTGAATAATTTAACTAAAGGCGTAGTCGCTTTCTCTGTTTTGTCGATGTTAGCCAGCGGAGCGCTAATGGCCAGTGCGGCTAATGATGCGAATCCGTCGATTGCTGGCTTAAAGAACGGCCAGGCTTGCGGTCGAGGACAGCAGGGTAATATGCTAATTAATAATACCGCGCTTACTGATGCACAAAAAGCCGATCTGGCCGCTAAGAAGGCAGAGATGGATGCTAAGCAGGTTACAGTAAAGGCAGCCCTAGCCGCTTCTGACTATAATGCCTGGGTGACAGCAGTGAAGGCAATGAATGCGAATTGCCCGCTACTGACTAAGATTACGGCCGACAACTTTCCTAAGTATGCGGAAGCGATGAAGTTGAGCCTGCAGTCTGAACTAATTCTTAAGGATTTAGGTATTGAAGGACAAGGTATGGGAATGGGCATGGGTATGGGAATGGGAGGCTTTGAACATGGCTTAGGTAAAGGTGAAAATGGCTTCGGCAGACATCAAGGACGGAAATAGTCATTAAATCGAAAATCAGTTTAATAATATGAATATGGCGGTGAATTTAGCTTACTTGAAGCTCATTTGAAGCTAAGGTTAATTCCCGAAAACCAGAACAACTCAGAGATGGGTTGTTTTTGGTAATAATCTAAGAATGGTTGGCACTTGTCCTGGTTCGGCCATCAATGCAATCTCATTTCTTATTTTTTACGTTTGCTTTTTTGCTATTTTTCTGTTATAGTAGGGGCTAATTATCATTATTAACAGTATTTATTCATATCAGTCATTATGTCCATATATTTCTATATTTTTGGTAGCGTCCTGCTTGTTTCTTTTTTATCGCTCTTCGGAGTCTTTTTTTTATCGCTGTCACCAAAATTCGTTGAAAAATTAACCTTATTCTTGGTCAGCTTATCGGCTGGCACTTTACTGGGCGACAGCTTTTTGCATCTCTTGCCGGAAGCGGTGGCCAAGAATGGTACGAGCCTGCGCGTTTGGCTCTGGTTGATTATCGGCCTAATCTCCTTTTTTGTTTTGGAAAAGATTGTTCATTGGCGCCATTGCCATATCCAGACCGGTCCGCGGCATCCGCATCACCTCGGTGTGATGAATCTCGTCGGCGATTGTCTGCATAATTTTTTTGACGGTATTATTATTGCCGGATCATTTTTAGTCAGTATTCCCCTGGGCACAGTCACTCTGATTGCGGTCGTGGCTCATGAAATCCCTCAGGAAATCGGTGACTTCGGCGTTTTGCTCTATGCCGGTTATACTCGGCGCCGCGCCCTCTTTTTGAATTTCATTACGGCTTTAACGGCTGTTCTTGGGGCCGTCGTGGCGATTGTCTTGGGTGCAAAATTAGATAATTTTTCCGATTTCATCGTGCCATTTACGGCCGGCGGCTTTATCTATATTGCCACTGCCGATCTAATTCCGGAGCTTAAGAAGGAAACGGCCGCTCATAAATCTTTATATCAGCTAATTAGTATTATCGTGGGCGTCCTGATTATGTTGGCCTTGAAGCTTATCTTTGAATAATATTAAAACATTCTTGCTTAATGGCGCGTCTTAAAGAAAGCTCGCTAATAAAAAAGCCCTGATTTTTTCAGGGCTTTATTGTAAAATTTATTATTGCTAAAACTTTTAATCGATATTCATGACCTTGTTGGTCTTGAGCAGTCCAATTATCATTCTAGCAGCTATCAAGAAAAACAAAATCACAATCGGCCAGTTAACCATTTCCATAAAAATTGTGGGCAGGGCTGGTAATACTCCCAGAGCAGAACAAGCGGCGATGATAATCGAGATAGTTATTAAGGTTAGCAAGACTGCGTCCATTCTGACAATATCTTGAATTGCTCGCCCCTCATCACCAGTATTTTGCTGATAAGATTGATTATGTGTTATGAACATACCAGCTATGGCACCGATGCTAAAAGAGAGACAGTACGATATTCCTAATACATAACCCAATAGGAATATGGATAGTCCGGCGCAAGCTAAAGTAATCAGGAAATACAAAATAAACTTAAAGCTTTGAGACTTGTTCTTTTGTAAATCTTTCTTCGGCTTTAGACTGCTTACTGGAATTAGCTTGCCATTCATGCAAGTTACGTTAATCAATTTACTATTTTTATCGTCTTTTCTCATGTTAATTCTTTTATATTGTTAATAAATGACTGGAATTAAATCCGTCCGCTTCTGACGGCCGGGTCGAAATATCTGCCTTTGATAATCAGTAGCCAGGTTAAGATGAACATCATCACAATGACACTGACTATTGGCCAGAGAAAGACTGCTTTGAGGCTGGCTGACAAGAAGAAATAGCCGGCAAAAGATAGAATGGCGATAGCCCAGTTAAGCCTTTTTAACAATTTATTATTATCAGTGTCGCAGGCAATTGTTATTCCGCCGCAAACGACGTAGGCGAAGAAAGCTGCAGAATACCAATCCGCCATTTGCTGCGGCGTATCGAAGCCGCCGATCAGGGAATAAGAAATCCAGCCGATCATAAATAAAGAAAATAAGATTTTTTTCATTTTTCTGATATTTTGGTGAATATTTATTGATTTGTTAAGAAACAAGAATCAAGATACAGTATCACTAATATTAATTCTTGTCAATCTTCATTTTTCAGGCTATAAGCGCTAAGATGAAGGCAATATATGATTAATAACTTACCCCTGGCCACCTATTTCCGCCCCAAGACTCTGGCGGAATTCATCGGTCAAGAAAAAATTATCAGCGACAAGAGCTGGCTTTATCAAGCGATCAAGAATGACCGCGTACCTTCGCTTATCTTCTGGGGTCCGCCGGGGAGCGGCAAGACAACGCTCGCCTTCATAATTGCTAAGGAAACAAAGGCTGAGTTCGTGGAGCTGTCCGCCACTTCGAGTGGTGTTAAGGACTTGAAAGTTGTCGTGGAGAGAGCTAAAGAAAGCCGCCGCCTCAATATCAAGACTATTCTTTTTATCGACGAAATTCACCGCTGGAATAAGGCGCAGCAAGACGGCTTACTGCCGCACGTCGAAAACGGGACGATTATATTAATCGGTGCGACAACTGAAAATCCGAGCTTTGCGGTCAACGGCGCTTTGCTGTCGCGTTCTAAGGTAATCGTTCTCGATGCCCATACGCCTGATGACTTAGTTGCTATTATTAATCGGGCGGCTAAGGAATTGAAAGCTAAATTAAATACTGAGAGCGCTAGTCTGATTGCTAAGTTTGCTAACGGCGATGCTCGCAAGGCCTTAAATATTTTGGAGAGCGCGGTGGAGACAGCGGAGAAAATTACTCCGGCTCTGATTAAGGATATTATCAATAAGCCGAATTTACTGTATGACAAGAGCGGGGAGGAGCACTATAATCTTATTTCTGCATTACATAAATCCATGCGGGGCGGACAGGCTGATGCCGCCGTCTATTATCTGGTGCGGATGATTGAGGCCGGTGAAGACCCGTTGTATGTCGCGCGCCGTTTGATTCGGTTTGCTTCAGAAGATATTGGTCTGGCCAATAATAGTGCCTTGATGCTCGCTACCGCTACTTATGAAGCCTGCCATAAGATTGGCTTGCCGGAATGTGGCGTTAATCTGGCTCATTGTGTCGCTTATTTAGCGAAGTCGCCGAAGAGTATCGTCGCCTATATGGGTTATAATCGGGTTTTGGCAGAGGTTAGGGAATCGGGGAACTTGCCGGTACCCCATCATTTGCGTAATGCCCCGACGAAGCTTATGAAAGAGTTGGGCTATGGGGATGGCTATAAATATACGCCGCTTGAGGATGATAGTCAGCAGGAGTATCTGCCGGAGAAATTAAAAGGGAGGAAGTTTTTGTATTAATCGCATAAAGTTTAGAGAAATAAAAAACGCCCAATTTAACTAAGGCGTTTTGTGTTTCTTATAATAGATCATCTTTCTCAAAATAACATTCATTGGCTTGGTTGTCTTCTTTGCTCTTATAGTAAGAGATAAAAGGCGTGACCGGTTTTTTGGGAATGACTACTTTCTTTCCTGCTTTTCCTCGACCTCTTTTAAATGATGAAATTATCGTCCAGACTAATAAGCCGGCCAGCGAGCAGATAGCGAGGGCGGCTACCCCCAAAATCATTAGTAAGGCTTTGTGGCCCAGGCTCATAGTTAAAATCATTCCTGTCAGTGTTATCATGACTACCTCCTTTTTATTTAAGAACTAAATAGAATCTTATATTATCGACGTTATTTGTCAATTGAGCTTGTTCAGGGCGAGCTTATAGCCGCGGCCAGTGAAAGTATGGATAAGGTTGCGTTGCTGGCCTAAACAGATTTTGCGGCGGAGACTCGAGATATGCGTTTCCACCGAATTTGAAAAAGGATCAGCATTATAGTCCCAGACGTGCTCGAGAATCTGGTTACGCGAGACGATTTTGTGACGATTAATCATCAGATATTCCAGAAGGGCAAATTCGCGGCGCGTCAGATAAATCTCTTTGTTGCCGCGGCGGACAATCATGGACTTGGCGTTGAGCGTCAGGTTGTCGACTTTATAGATATTCTCTTCAATTCTGGCTGGACGTTTTAGGAGAGCTTGGATATGGAGGAGCAGTTCTTCAAAGAGAAAAGGCTTGGTCATATAATCGTCAGCACCAAGTCGGAATAATTCGTCCTTGTCGGCTAATTCTGACTTGACCGTCAGCATGAGGACAGGGATATGCTTATTCTCCTTGCGGATTTCCGCCAGTACTTCGGCGCCGTTCATCTTCGGGAGCATGTAGTCGAGAATAATGAGGTCATAGGTGCCGGTCCGTCCCAGGAAGGCGCCACGTTCGCCATCGCTCGCACATTCGACGACATACATTTGTGACTCCAGACCGTCTTTAAGAAATTGCGCGATGGCCGGTTCATCATCAATGATGAGGATTTTCATAGGTTTTTATTAGTTAATAAATTATATGATAATTATATATAAAGCGACCTGAAGAAAATCTAAAGAAATAATAAAGAAAGAGTTAATGGAGATAATTTGCTAAAAATTACAGAAAATATTATAATATCCTCATAAATTACGAAAAATATGGGTAAAAAATTATCAAATCAAGAGCCGAAAGGAACCGCTGATTGGCTACCTGAAGAATTTCTGGTCCGAAAGTACATTTTTGATACCTGGCGTCGGGTCTGTTTGCGCTACGGTTTTGAAGAATATCTGACCCCGCTCGTAGAAAGCGCTGATATTTATCGCGCTAAATCAGGAGAAGATATTGGTGGCAAGGAACTCGTCACTTTTTCTGACTTGGGAGGGAGAGAATTATCCATCCGTCCCGAAATGACGCCATCAGTCACTCGGATGGTGACTAAGGTTTATGCTTCCAGCCCTAAGCCTCTGAAATATTTTTCTATCGCTAATTTCATGCGCAACGAGAAGCCGCAACGCGGCCGCAACCGGGAATTCTGGCAGCTAAATTGCGATATCTTTGGGAGCAACGCTTTATCGGCTGATACGGAAATTCTGCAACTCGCACTCGACATTATGATTGAATTTGATGCGCCTGTGGATTCTTTCGTTCTCTCGATTAACAACCGGAAATTAATTGATGCCGTTCTCGATCTTTGCGGCGCTAATGCTTTAGCCTCCGACAAGAAGACGGCGGTCGTCAGAACTCTGGATAAATGGGATAAGCTTAATGCGGCCGCCATCTCTGAGCGTCTGGGAGAAGCGGGGCTGGATAAGAAAGCCCAGCTCGTCATTACTCAGTTCATGAATAGCCGCAGTTTAGAAGAGCTGACCGCCAGCTTGCCTGGCATCAATGAAAATATCGGGTTTAAAGAATTGGCCTTGGCTACGCAGGCTTTAGAAAATCTAGGCTATGGTGAATTTATCGCCTTTAATCCGGCGGTTATCCGCGGCTTTGATTATTATGACGGACTGGTCTTTGAAGTGTTTGATAAGAATCCGGAAAATAACCGGGCCATGTTCGGCGGCGGGAGATATAATGGTTTAGCTGAAATTTTCGGCGAGAAGAATTTTCCGGCCGTTGGTTTTGCTCCAGGCGATGAAACCACCAGATTATTCTTAGAAAGCTGGAAATTGACTGATAAGGTTAAACAGTCGGCTCCGGATAAATATTATTTGCCGCTCCTTGATGCTTCCTTGGTTCTGGAAACCAACCGTCTCGCGAAAGAATTGCGCGGGCAGGGAAAGAATGTCCTGGTTGGACTCGAAGCTCAGAAAATCAATAAGGCTCTGGAATATGCTAACAAGAAAGATATTTCCCGAGTGGTTATCCTGGGAGGAGATGAGATTAGCCTGGGAAAATATAAGATCAAAGATATGAAGAAGGGCGGAGAGGCGGAATTCTCATTGTAAAACTAAACATAAAATCTATGGAGAATCTTAAGATGATGACTGATAGGCTTGAGGGGTCTAGCGAGCTGCGCAATAAAATCGCGGCTTTGCAGGAAAAATGTTTGGCTGATAAAAAAGGCATTTTGGAAGAAATGGCTAAGAATCAGGCAGTTATCGCCGAAGCGACTAAAGCCTATGAGGCGGCTCGGCAGGAGAGTTTTAAGGCCTCTAGCCAAGAGGGAATCCTGGATGTAATGAAATTGTATTTAAATAGCCAGGGGCAGATGAAGAACCGTCAGGCCGAGGCTTTACATAAAATATTAGCGGCCGAACAAGAAACTGCCGAGAGTATTATTTTGTTGGAAAATCGTAAGCGTGAAGCCTTGGACAATCAGGAGATGGGTGCTAGTGATATTGACTTCAAACTGGAACTATTACGTGCCAAGCAGCTTGATCAGGAAATAATTGATATGATTAAAGAAGTCTTGTAAATTTTTTAATAAACATATGGAAAAGATGAATATCGGAGCAGAGCAGGTTTCTAGTCCGGAAAAAAATATGGGCTTGGTGGAAAAGATTGCCGCGCTGAAAGGCAGTAACGATGCTTCTTTCCGCGAATCTGAGCGAGATGCTACTCGGGCCAAAAAGGAGGCCGAAGCAGCCAAATTTGCTTATCAGCTAGCTGATGCCAAGGCCAACCGCTTTAGGGAAGAGGGGATTGTTTTAGCCAAGATAGAATCATTCTATAGCGCAATCAGAAGCGACCAGCAAAAAATCAATTATCGCCGGGATCTGGAAGATGTATTAAGCGGCGAGCAGGTTTATTTAAACATGATTGAGGCTTTGGAAAAGAAGCGGGTCAGTAAGATGGCGGAGAATCCCGGCTATGCAGAATTGGTAGCTGAGGAAATAGTTATTAAAAAGGCTAAAATGCTCAGTCCGGAAATTGTCACCTTGGTCAAGGAGGCGTTAGAAAAAGCTCAAGATACTCTTTCGGGGGATATGAGAAATGCCGCCTAACACAACGCTATTATTGTTTGAGATAAATAAAAAAAGGCACTTAATTGTGCCTTTTTGCTATTCTAGCCACTCATTCTTTATTTGTTTGCCTGTTACCATAAACCATTCTTTCTGGCCGTTGATTTCTTGGCTTAGCAGTTTTACGCCGAATTCCATTTCCAGTAACGGGATGTACTTATCCAGACAGTTCAGGTGTCCGTACCAATCGTCCAGGGCGATAATCGTGCCCCAGGGGAATTGCGTTAAGGTATGGTACTCAAAATTTGTGCCTTCATTTACCTTCCTTAAGTAATCTTGGGCCTCTTTTAGCAGTTGCGCGACATTGACTACTTTTTTGCCGTCTACCATGAAAACTTCATAATTTAGCGGTTGACCTTCTACTGAAATATATTCATTTTCCGCATCTGATAATCTGATGTTATTTTTGGGAATTAGAATTGGGATTAAGCCAATCCCGCCAATATTGCCGGCTATGAGGATAATCTTATCCTTACAGGCTTTAATGTGAGCATCCATGCTTTTTTCTCCTATTTTAAAGTTCGTAATATGTTTATCTATTGATACGCTAAAATTATCACATTTTAACGTATGTGTCAATGAATGTTATAAATAACGGTGCATTTTGGCTATTTATTTTTCTTGTTAATTGCTTCCTGTGCCTCTTTAACCGGTGCAAAACTGAAGCGATGGAGCGGGCAGGGGCCGTGCTCAAAGAGGGCGTCCATATGGACCTTGGTGCCGTAGCCCTTATGCTTGGCAAAGAGGTACTCTGGGTATTCCTTATCAATCTCCGTCATCATCCAGTCGCGGCTGACTTTGGCGATAATGGAAGCCGCAGCGATAGCCCAGACTTTGGCATCGCCACCAATAATAGCGCTTTGCGCAGTCTCAATTTTGGGAATCTTAAAATTACCGTCCGTCAGGATATAATCAGGCGCTAGTGGCAATTTTTTAATGGCTCGGCGCATAGCCAAGAACGTGGCTTGCAGGATATTTATTTGATCAATCGTCGTATTGTTAACGACGCCGATTTCCACGGCTAAAGCCTTCTCCTTGATAACATGGAAAAGATGCTCGCGCTTCTTCGGCGTCAGCTTTTTTGAATCGGCAATTAATCCTAGATCAGCATCGTCAATCTTGAAGTCAGGGCCGATGACAACGCAGGCCGCTACGACTGGTCCGGCTAAGGGGCCACGTCCGGCTTCATCGACGCCGCCGATGAGCTGATAGCCTTGATCGAAAAATGATTTTTCTGTTTTGAGGTCAAGCATATTTTTATGGTTTTTATTATAGCACATCGCTCGGGATGTCTATTATATGTAGTGGCAGTTTTTGCATATTTAGCTATTTAGTGCTATTTTTAAGCTATAAATTAGCAAATATGGAAAAATATAATTTTCAGTTCTGCCAAAAAATCGTAGTTTTCTCCCGCGACCTAAAAAGCGTTCTGCTTTGCCAGCGTCAGGGCGAGATGGATTATAACGACATATATTCGTTTATCGGAGGTAAGATGGAAACGACCGACGCTTCAATACTTGATGGGCTGAAGCGTGAGAAGGACGAAGAGGTCGGCCCTGACTTTAAGGTTAATATCTGCCCGAAGTATTCCGCTAATCTTTTTTATATTAAGAAAGACGGATCAAGGATGATCCTGCCGCATTATTATGCGGTTCATATTTCCGGCGAAGTTTTGTTAAATGAAGAATATTCTGACTATAAGTGGGTGAGGTTAGATGAGATTGAGGCTTTCGAGCCGAAGGTGAAAAGTATTCCAGGAACCATAAATGACCTGCTTTTATTAGCTAAGATTTTGGATGATAAGGACTTTGTGGCCATATAGGGCTGGCTAGTTTACAAACTCAAAACTCTATGGCAAGCTATAGGGGTGGAAATTGCCCGGATGGTGAAATTGGTAGACACGCAGTGTTCAGAACGCTGTGGGAGCAATCTCGTGGGAGTTCAAGTCTCCCTCCGGGCACAGAACAGGTCGCTTAGCTCAGCTGGTTAGAGCACTGCATTCACATTGCAGGGGTCAACAGTTCGAATCTGTTAGCGACCACCTTTATTAAAGCACTAAAGACACTTAAAAGGTGTTTTTTTGTTTGTATTGACACATTTTGAATTAAATGATAAATTGAAAGGAATTTTGTACCTTAATATTCACAATTAAATAAAGGTTAAACATGAGTGAAAACAAGAAAGTCACCGGATACTCTCTATCCAAATGCATTCAAGATATCGCCGAGGGAGAAGTCGAGATTGAACAGGTATCCAAGATTGTTGCTGGGACGAATTGCAGCACAAAGGAAGGTTGGAAATACGTGCTTGGCGTTTATCTGAGAACTTGCTGGCGCAGATATCCTCTTAAAGCCATCAAGATATTTTATCAGTTGAAGAATTCAGATCGCATTTCTCAGCCCCGAACAGAAAACCTCTCCCCTCCTGACGTATCACAAAAAGTATTCTGGCGCGAGGATAATGAAAAATAGAGATGAGTAAGAACAAGGAGTGAAGGAGGCAATAATCAGCTTCCTTTTTTATTTGGCCAGCAAAAGTGCAGAAAACGTGCATTTTTCTTTTAAATATGGTATTATACCCTGGTAAAATTCAATATTAGAGCTTGTAAAATAATGAATAAATCTAAATAATCATATGCCTAACGAAAAAGAGATAACCAGGATTAGCGAGAGGGAAATCAACCCCTTACTCTTGAACCGCTGGTCACCGCGCGCTTTAAGCGGCGAGAGCTTGAGCGAGGAAGAGTTGATGTCCTTATTTGAGGCCGCCAAATGGGCGCCGTCTTGCTATAATAACCAGCCTTGGCGCTTTATTTATGTCCAGAACGGGACGCCGGCCTGGGAGAAGCTTTATTCAATTTTGACAGCCGGAAACAAAGTTTGGACTGTTAAAGCAGCTGCTTTAGTTCTGGTCGTTAGCCGTTTGAAGTTTGAGTTGACCGAGCAGCCTAATTATACCTCTAGCTTTGATTGCGGCTCCGCTTGGGAGAATTTGGCCCTGGAAGCCTATACGAGGGGGCTGGTCGCACACGGCATGAGCGGCTTTGATTATGAGGCAGCTCGCGTCAATATGGAGGTGCCTGAGACCTATAAGATAGAAATGATGATTGCCGTCGGTCGGCCAGGCCAGAAAGAAGATCTGTCTCCAGAATTGCAAGCCATTGAACAGCCTTCAGATCGCAAGAAGATTCAGGAAATCGTCAGTGAGGGGAAATTTGATTTCTAATAATATATGAAATCCGGAGTGATTAAAATCAAAGCAGCCGATCTTAATAAAGCAGCTATTCGCAGCTTCAGTCGTTCCGCTTGGGAGGCGAAGCAGACAGGGCCGCAGAGCCAGGTGCAGCCTAATAAGAAAAAGAAGGAACCGAAGTATAAGAATCGATTTCGGGGACTGGAACAATAATAAATTTTGTTAACCGGTAAAACTATGGGTTTTGAAAATTCGTCAAACATCAATTATTCGGCCGGCATCAAACCGGGCATGAAGATAGACTTATCTAAATTCGATAAGGCTCCGAAAGCTCCGAAGCCCGAAACATATTTGCCGGTGCTGGATAAGCTGTCCGGAAAACAGGCGGAACGTTTGCAGGCAGAATACGGCGACTTTTTTACGCCTGAGGCTCAGGTCAAGATGATAGGCCCTGATGCGCAGGCTGACCTGGATCTGATTGCCGCTAAAGAGTCGG
Organism: Candidatus Falkowiibacteriota bacterium; assembly: GCA_009885285.1. Taxonomy (GTDB): domain Bacteria; phylum Patescibacteriota; class Patescibacteriia; order Patescibacteriales; family UBA12465; genus UBA12465. Next base: position 1,277 of record VFKX01000117.1, on the reverse strand, counting down.
GCTGGGCTCATGACGCCGGCAAGACCGTCGAGCAATTGGCTTCAGATCGTGAAAAGAATCCCGCCAGTATTGCCGAGGTGGCTGCCACCTTATTGTTTGATAAGGTTCTAAAAGATGACTTTATTATCGTCCGCGCTTCTGTTTATGATGATTATGAAAATGGAGCCGATCAGATTATTATTGATAAGAAAACCGGGGCGGTTATTTGTGGTTTAGATGATGTCGTCGGCCATTTGGGAGATGACGGCGGCGAGAAGAAGAAAGGGAAGATTGATAGAAAAATGGAGAAAGGCGGAGCGTCAATAAAATACGGCTTAACGATGGAGGGCAATAAACTGGCCCAAAGAAGTCTGCGCCATATTCCCATTTTTTATTTCAGCTTAAGTAAGGAAGAATTAGATGGCCTCTTAAAATCGCTGGCCGCTGAAGACGATAGTCAATCGGCTATAGAGAACAAGACTTATGCCAAGCTAGTTAATTCTTTGTCCGCTCAAGTGGCAGAGTATAGCGCTAATAGTAGTCTTCATCCGCAGCTAAAAAATAATTTACATAATTTCGCGCCGTCTTTAAGCAAAATGCAGTCTCGTATCGTAACTATTTAATACTATGACACAGGTCACTCTCTACAACACGATGAGCAAGAAGAAGGAAGAATTCAAGGCCTTGAAGCGCAATGAAGCCGGTATTTATACCTGCGGTCCGACTGTCTATAATTATGCCCATATCGGTAACCTGCGGTCATTCCTGTTTGAGGATTTTTTGGTGCGTGTCTTGCAGTATAACGGCTATAAGGTAAAGCGGGTAATGAATGTGACTGATGTCGGGCATCTGACCGGTGACATGGATATGGGCGAGGATAAGATGGAACGCGGCGCTGCCCGGGAAGGTAAGAGCGCTTGGGCGATTGCGGAGTTTTATCTCGAAGCTTTTAAAAAAGATTTAATCGCTCTAAATATCTTGGAGCCCAATATCTGGTGTAAGGCGACAGACTCTATTCCAGAACAGATTAAAATGATCAAGACTTTAGAGACTAAGGGTTATACTTATAAAACCAGTGACGGCCTGTATTTTAATACGGCCAAATTTAAAGGATATAATAAGCTCAGTCATTTACCTTTAGCAGAGCTCAAGGAAGGGGCGCGCGTGGAGATAAATGCCGAGAAGAAAAACCCGACTGACTTCGCTTTGTGGAAATTTTCTCCTGAAGGAGAAAGACGGCAGATGGAATGGCCATCCCCTTGGGGCATCGGTTTTCCGGGCTGGCACATTGAATGCTC
>VFKX01000018.1 GCA_009885285.1 Candidatus Falkowiibacteriota bacterium | reverse complement strand
TTCTGCATGATCTTCCGGATATTGATGACATTGCGGCGGAAGGTCATGATTTTCTCAACCGCCTCTTTCTGTTTCCGTTCAAAAATCAAATCTTCAATTTCATTTATTTTTAAACTATTATCGTCAAGTAGCTGGAAACATTCGTCCATCAGATGGCCAAGAACTTCATACAGCAGGATAGCGGAGGACTCCAAAGAATAGGCGAGCAGGGAATCAGGGCTCTTTTTACCCAAGGAATAGAAATTTGATAAGGCTTTCAAACTATTATTATGCACAGTCACCAGATAGCCATGCCCGACAAAAAAATCAACTTCACTCGCTATCACACTTTCACCCTTAAAGGTCGGAAAATGTAACACCAGGCAGAGATATCCCTCACCGGTAAAAATCATCGGGCGCTGAAAAGACACTGAAGCAGCAGCGGCTTTCAAATGAACCAAGTCGAACTTATAGTTCCGGTTCAGATAATTGAGCTCATTCTTGCCGGCATTAATGATATTCACCCACTTGATCGAAGAAGCAACCCGAGGATTATCAATTTTAAGCTCCTCAATCCGGTCAGTAATCCTTTTATAATAAGCCATATACGATGTAAAAAATAGAATTTAACTTTGACTAATGCGATTTTTTATAATAAAATTACGTTAACATCATAAAAAAATCAGATGTCACTATTATAGCATATGGTCAATATTTTGGGAATAAATTTAAGTGCCTTAAGCCATCGCGATACCCTATCTAAGATCGAGGATTTTTTAAACGACGGCCGCCAGCATTATCTGGTCACTCCCAACCCGGAAATCATCCTCGCCTCCCATCATGATGAAGAACTTTTCTATATTTTAAACCATGCGGACCTCTCCTTAGCTGACGGCGTCGGCCTTAAAGTCGCTGGCATCATGAGCGGTTCGAAAATTCCACGCTTGACCGGGGCCGACCTGACGCTCGACTTACTGAAACTGGCGGCTAAAAATAATCTGAAGGTTGCCGTTGTTAATCGCGAAAGCGGTCTCTCCCAGCAAACAGCGATTAAAGAAGCTGTGCAGAAAAGGCATCCGAATCTCGCCGTGCTCGCCCTTGACCATCATCGTCATGAAGCCATGAGCGAAGAATTCATGAAGAAGATAAATGATTTTCAGCCAGATATACTTTTCAATACCTTCGGTTCGCCATATCAAGAAAAATTTATCTACCATCGCTTAAAGGAATTGCCAAGTGTCAAGATTGCCATCGGCGTCGGCGGAGCCTTTGACTTCCTAACTGGCAAAATCAAGCGCGCTCCGAAACAAATGCGCCGAGCGGGCTTAGAATGGCTCTGGCGCCTCATCCAGCAGCCAAAAAGAATTAAGCGCATCTATAATGCCACCGTCGTCTTCACGACTGTTCTGATTCGTTCCCAATTCAACCATTTATTCTATCGCCCCAATGTCGCCTGCTTCCTGTATAAAGACAGCACACGCGGCCCGAAAGTGCTAATTGTCCAGAGAGAAGATAATCCGCAGCACTGGCAGTTGCCGCAAGGCGGTACTGACGGGGAAGATCTCGAGACAGCCGGATCAAGAGAGCTCCGCGAAGAATTGAATACCGATAAATTTATAGGACAGGCTGTTTTCAAAAACGCCCACAGCTACCTCTTTCCACCCGTCAGCCAGCAAAGCCCGACATCAATACCGCGGCGCTATATCTTTGACTATAAAGGACAACGGCAAGGATTATTCATCGCTAAGTTTACCGGCCAGGACGAAGATATAAAAGTTAATTTCTGGGACCACATCGCTTGGCGCTGGGTAGATGATGATAAGCTCGTTGAGAGTGTCCATCCCGTCCGCCGCGAAGCCGCCAGAATCTTCATGGCAAAATTCCATTCGATAAAAAAATAAATCAAGTCATAAATAAATAAACATATGGCCTCATCAAAACCACGTTTACGTTTCGCGCCATCACCGACAGGTTTCCTGCATATCGGCAGCTTACGGGCGGCTCTCTTCGGATACCTGCTAAGTAAAAATTTAGGCGCCGATTTCGCTCTACGCATTGAGGACACTGATCAAAAAAGAGAAGTCGCGGGAGCCACTGACAGTTTAGTTACTATCTTAAAAAAAGTGGGTATTGAATTCAGCGAAGGTCCGCATATAGGCGGCGCTTATGGCCCATATATCCAATCCCAGCGCCAAGACATTTATCATGGATATTCCGACCAACTCCTGCAGTCAGGCCAAGCCTATCGCTGCTTCTGCACTGAAGACCGGCTGACCGCCATGCGCGAAGAACAGGAAGCGCGCCACGAAGCGCCGCGCTATGATAAGCGCTGCCGTGATTTAAGTCAGGAAGAAGTTAATGAGAAAATTAAAGCCGGTGGAAAATGCGTCATCCGCCAGAAGATGCCTCTAGACGGCCTCGTTAAGGTCTATGATGAGCTTCGCGGCGAGATTGTTTTTAATGCTCATGATCTTGATGACCAAGTGCTAATCAAGTCCAACGGCATCCCCACCTATCAATTCGCTAATGTAGTTGACGACCATGTCATGGAAATCACTCATGTCACTAGAGGTGATGAATGGCTCGGATCATTCCCGAAGAATATCCTCCTGTATCAAGACTTTGGTTGGACCCCGCCAAAATTTATCCATATGCCCCTCATTCTCAATAAAGTCGGCGGCGGCAAGCTCAGCAAGCGCAAGGGTGATGTCTTCGTGGAAGATTACTTGAATAAGGGCTATTTAGTGGAAGCACTGATTAACTTCTGCGTCCTCCTGGGTTGGCATCCGAAAAGTGATAAAGAAGTCTGGTCAATGTCAGAACTAGAAAACGAATTTTCTATTGACGGGATGGGCGCAAGTCCGGCGATTTTTGATACCGAAAAACTGGATTACTATAATAGCTATTATTTGCGTCAGAAGTCAGTCGCAGAATTAACTGCTTTATGCCTGCCATATTTAGAAACGGCCGGTTGCGACATCAATGATCCAAGGATTCCGTCTTTTATCGCCCTAGCTCAAGACCGCCTCAAGACTTTAGGTGACATTGTCGAGGCCACGGCCTTCTTATTTGCCTTGCCGGAATATGACCAGGAATTATTGTGCTGGAAAACATTAACCAAGGAAGCAGCTCAAGAAAACTTGGCCCGCTTAAAGCCGGAACTGGAAAAAGTCGGCGCAAGCGATTGGAATAAAGACACTCTGACTGAAAAAATATTAGGCTGGATCAAGGATAGCGGCGGTAAGAACGGCGACTACCTCTGGCCAATGCGCGTGGCTCTGACTGGCCTTAAGAATAGCCCCGGCCCTTTTGAGGTTGCAGCTGCTTTAGGCAGAGAAGAAGCCTTCAGGAGATTAGAGATAGCGCTATGAAAAAATTAGTATTGAACAAAATTAGAGAACTTATCTAAATATTAGCAAGACATCGAAGCATCACCCCAAATTCTATCTATTGACAATCTGTCAGTATAATGATATAAACATTATATCGGTTGAGTAAGAGCAGGCACTTTAACAAAGCGTTTATTGGTTAGATATTGACTAAAGGCAACTTTAACCTATATCTAACCAATAAACATGATGCACAATGAAAATTCCCACAAAAATCACTCTGAGCCTTTTTGCCAATAAGAATAAGGTTATTATTTTCTGGTTGACGATATTTGGACTCCTTCTTTTAGGTATCAATATATTCGTCAATTCACTCGCGCTCAATTTTGCAACATTATTAATATATATGATAATTGCCGGCTGGGATTGGTACCTTAAGCAACAAAAACCACTTCTATCAATGCTATTTGTTTTATCAATCATAATTATTGCTTTTCAACTAATAGAAATCGGTTATCATTATCTGCACTAGAGCTCAACACATCATTCAATCAGCCATCTTCTCCAAGATGGCTTTTTTATTGACAATCTCCCATTGCCTTAAGGAATAGCTGCAAATATTCGCCTTCATTTTACAAGAACTCAAAAAAATGTTATAATTCTGATAGACAGTATGTTATAATAAAAGCACTATGAAGATATCCACAAAAAATTATCTAAAATATTCTATCCTTCTTCCGAGCCTGGCTCTCATTATCTGTCTTGCGCCTCTGGCTTCAAGCCAATACGGTTCACTCGATAGCGAAATCAGTGACCTCAACCTGAAAATCCAAAACCAAAAAAAACAATTGGAGACCTTGCAACAGCGCCAGCAAGAATACCAAGCGCAGATCCGCCTCAAGCAAAACGACCGTATCAACCTCAGCAATCAATTATCAATCCTGGACAATCGTCTGGCGCAAGCGCAGCTGGATATTGAAGGCGTCAACATTGAAATTGATAAGACCAGTCTAGAAATTAAAAAAGTAGAAATTGACAGCGCTAACCTGGATAAAGAAATGGAGGTGAAAAAAACTCATATCGCCAACCTCTTGCGGACCATGTACCAGCAAGGTCAGGTCTCGACCTTAGAGGTCTTACTCCTCAACGATTCTTTATCAGACTTTCTTGATCAAGCCCAATACCTGTCTGACACCAATACCAAAATAAGCGAAAGTCTTGATGAATTAAAAGCTGACAAGGCGCGACTTGATCAAAATACCGTTCTCCTGGGCGAAAAAAGCACCGAGCTCGTGGCTTTAAAGAGCAAGTTGGAAGAGAAGCGGGGCAATCTTTCTTATGAACAGGAAAATAAAAATTATATCTTAGAGGAAACAAAATCTTCTGAAAGGGAATACCAAAATCTTTTGCAAAAATCCAAGCGGGAACAATTGCAAGCCGAAGCGGAAATATCCAATGCCGAACAATTAATCCGCCAGAAGATGTCGCAGAAGGACAAGGTGAAACTCAGCGAGGGCAATAATACGATCGCTTGGCCAGTACCTAAAAATGTTATCGTTGCCACCTTCCATGACAGCGATTACCCGTATCGTAAGATTATCGGAGAACATCCAGCCGTCGATATCCGCGCCAAGCAAGGCACCGGAATTACGGCCGCCGCCGACGGCTATGTCGCCAAAGTAAAGTTTGACGGCGACAAACGCTATGCCTATATTATGATTATCCATGGCGACGGTTTAGCCACCGTCTATGGCCACGTCTCAGCCGTCTACGTCATGACTGACCAGTACGTGAAGCAAGGGCAGCCTATTGGCAGGTCTGGCGGCATGCCCGGAGGTATCGGTTCCGGCGGATTCACTACTGGACCACACCTCCATTTCGAAGTCCGGTTGAATGGCTTACCAGTTAATCCGGAGAAGTATCTGCCATAACTTTTAAAGATGATGCAGAAGACTCGTGTATATAAAAAAGCTATCCCTGGGGGATAGCTTTTTGTTTGATGGCAGATTGTATTACTAGCGTTTAACTGCGAGTATAAGGAAGCAATTGTTGCTCTAAATTCTCAATGGATAGATCAGGCTGATTGTGTACTTTATAAAAGGTCGTATAATTCGTAATTATACCAACTTTTCTAATCAGCATTATAAAACTACTAAATGATGCATCCATGATAAACTCTTTCCCTTTGATAAATATTCCCGACTCATTTCCTTCGATTGTCACCTGTTTAGACGGAGCGGGGAATAAACCCACGACCCGAGTGGCCATCACAGTAATAACTAATTTTTCCATTTTTCTCTCCTTTTTTATAGATTATAATTTTAAGATACCAGAATCAGTTTAACCTACTTTTCTTATAAATGTCAATACATGTAAACTGTTAGTTAGTGACAGTCACCCTCTTCAACAAAAATGAGCACATTTATCCCAAAAGATACTGCAAAACTTTTTGAGCAGCCGCGCCTAATTTCTTCATATTCTTGTCATCCAGCTTATTCGCGGAGCCTATCATGAAACCGCGGGATTTAATCCCGGAAAAAGACAAGACATCTTTCGTCAGTATCTTAATAACGCGGTCGCGCTTAAAAATACGACTATAGATTCTGGGGCCACCGGTCGCCGTAAAGACAGCTGCTTTTTTACCTTTGAGTAACCCGACGGGCAGGCCGTTCTTATAGACAAAAGCAAAGCGACTGGTAAAGACCTTATCAATAAATCCCTTGAGGATGGCCGGCATATTCTGCCACCAAGTGGGATAAATAAAAAGCAAATAATCGGCAGCTGTAATTTTTTCCTGAAAACTGAGATTTTCTGGACTAATAGCATAGCGGCCGGCGCTATATAATTCTTCATCGTTTAAAACCGGATTAAAATGCAAAGCATACAGATCGATTACTTCATAGTCCGCGTACTGCCGGACGGCTAATTGCGCCTCAATCTGCTTTAAAAAATAACCGTGGTGGCCGATCCGGTTCGGATGCGCATAGATAATGAGTAATTTTGACATAGATTTTATATTATTTTATTTTAATTTTCTTAAATTGGCAGGCGCGATGATCATTGCCCCAGTCAGCCATCCGGGCCAGAACCGGGCTCAAAGTTAGGCCATAGTCAGTCATAGAATACTCAACCTTAGGGGGAATCTGCGGGTAAACCTGGCGTTTCACAATGCCGTCAGATTCCAGGCCGCGTAATTCACTAGTCAGCATCTTCTGCGAGATATCACCGATGCTTTTTTCCAGCTCATTAAAGCGCATAGTTTTTTCCAGCAAGTGCCAGAGGATCAGCGGTCGCCACTTACTGCCAATGACTCCGAGCGCCGCCTGGATGGCGACATGGCAGCTATAATTATCTTTTTTCGTCATATAATCTTTATACTTACTAATATTACTGTATCATACCAAGACGTATGTACTTGCGTCAAGGTAGGGCTCAAGCTATAATATCAAAACTAATAAATAATCCAGCCGGCAAACATATATGGCCGGCTAATCACAACTTTATGAAAAAAATATTATTCGCCGTTATCCTCGGCGTGGGTTTAATCACTCTCAGCGCTTGCACAAAAGTAGATCAAGAAAAACCAGAGAATGTCCAGGTGCCGCCAGCCGCCGTCGCTGACCAAAATGCCGCAGTCGCCACCGTTCCCGTGGCTATTACCAGCCCCATCGCTGACGGCAATTATTCCATTGATTCAGCTGCTAGCCGCGTTGCCTGGAAAGCTTCCAAGGTTATCGCCACCCATACCGGCTTAGTGACTGTTAAATCCGGCAGTATTGATATCGCTCAAGGAAAACTATCCGGCGGGGAAGTGACCATAGATATGGCGAGCATTTCCAGCGATGAAAATATCAGCGGCCTAGTCAAGCATTTATCCGGCCCAGACTTCTTCGACGTCACGGCCTATCCGGAAGCCAAATTAAAGATCACAACCATTGCTCCGGGTACTGATGCCAATAGCTATGTTATTAGTGGTGATCTGACTATTAAAGGGGTAACTATTCCTGTTACCTTCTCGGCCAGCAGCCTCGCCACCACTACTGGATTGGAAATTAAGACCGACTTCAACATTGATCGCACCAAATGGGGTCTGAAATATGGCTCCGGCCAGTTCTTTAAGGATCTGGGCAACAAGACCATCGCCGACGAAATCAGCTTTTCCATTGATATCCAGGCTAAACAATAAGGTTCATGCACATCATTTAAAACCGTCCGCCAGGACGGTTTTTTTTGAGTCTTTACATTTCCCGGAGTTTAATCTATAATAACTTTACTTATAGTTAATAAACTCTATGTTCAAAGTTAAAACTCGTGTCGATTACGGTCTAACTATCATGTTAGAGCTCGCGAGCGACCCTAAACAAACCATCTCCCTGACCGGACTAGCCAAGAAATTAAATATTTCCGCGGCCTATCTCACGCAAATTTCTCAGCCCTTGGCGAAAGCCGGGCTAGTTAAGAGCAAGGAAGGGGCCGGGGGCGGATTTATGCTGGCTAAACCAGCCAAACAAATCCAGCTCTTGGCTATTATTGAGGCCTTGGAAGGGAATATCGAAGCCCGGTGCCTGTCGGAAGGCAGCGCTTGCCCGAGCTTCGCTAATTGCCGCGCCAGAAGCGTTTGGGGCCTAATCCTCTCAGACATCAAGACGGTCTTAAAAAAACGAACTTTAGCTTCCTTATTACCAAAATAATTATGAATATCTTAAGCATCAAGCATCTCAGCGTTTCCGCCGGAGACAAGCAAATACTCAGCGATATCAATCTCGACCTGATTGCCGGCGAAACTACCGTCATCATGGGCCCTAACGGCTCAGGCAAGAGCACTTTGTCCAATGTCCTGATGGGCCACCCTGCCTATCAAGTGGACTCAGGCACTATCACCTTTAACGGCATAGATATTACAGCGGCTAAACCAGAAGAAAGAGCGGCCCTCGGCCTTTTTTTAGCCTGGCAACAGCCGAGAGAAATCGCCGGACTGGATTTATATCCTTTCTTGTTTGACGCTCACAAGGCTTTGCGGACCGGTCGGAATAAAAGCCTGCCGACAGTTTTTCAATTCAAGGAAAAACTGGACCAGGAAACGGCTGCCCTCCAAGTAAAAGATGATTGGAGCCACCGTAACCTGAACCAAGGTTTTTCCGGGGGAGAAAAGAAAAAAGCAGAAATGCTTCAACTCGCCTTATCTGATCCGCTCTTAGCTATTTTCGATGAAATCGATTCCGGCCTCGATGTCGATGCTTTGAAAGTAGTGGGCAAGGCGATGAAGCGCTTCAAGAAAAAAAATAAGAGCGCTCTAGTTGTAACTCATTACCTGCGTATTTTAAAGTACCTGAAAGCTGACAAGGTCATTGTCATGGCGAAAGGGAAGATAGTGGCGAGCGGCGGTCCGGAACTGGCCGAACGCTTAGAGAAAGAGGGGTTTACTGATATAGAAAAATTATAATTTCATGCCTGCCAAAAATATCAAGAAAAAAAATACCACTGAACCGTCCACTGACACTCATGACTCCATGTGGGATTCATATAACGAGGCGGCCTATATGGCGGGAACAAAACCAGGTCTGGATGAAAATCTGGTCCGTTTCATTTCCCACGAAAAACAGGAACCGGCCTGGATGCTGGATAAGCGCTTAGCCTCATTAAAGATTTACCGCGAAGCCGCTATGCCCGCCTGGGGACCGGATCTTACTCATTTGGATCTTGAGGCCATTACTTATTATGCCCGCGCGACCGACAAGCAAGCGGAAAGCTGGGATGATGTGCCGGCTGATATCAAGAATACTTTTGATAAGCTCGGGATTCCGCAAGCCGAACAGGAAGTTCTGGCTGGCGTCGGTGCTCAATACGAATCCACCGTCATTTATCATAGTCTGCAAGCAAAATTTAAAAAGCTGGGTGTGATTTTTGAGGATCTGGACGTGGCCATTAAAAGTCATGAAGAATTAGTTAAGAAATATTTTATGCGAGCCGTGCCACCCACTCTGCATAAATTCGCCGCCCTCCATGGCGCTGTCTGGAGCGGCGGGACATTCTTATATATTCCTAAAGGAGTAAAAGTAGACTTGCCATTACAAGCCTATTTCCGCATGAATGCCAAAGGTATGGGGCAGTTTGAACATACATTGATCGTTGTCGAAGAAGAAGCGCAAGCGCATTATATTGAGGGCTGCAGCGCCCCGCGCTATGGCATAGATTCCTTGCATGCCGGTTGCGTTGAAGTTTATGTGGCCGAGAATGCCCGCTTCCGCTATAGTAGCGTAGAGAGCTGGAGCAAGGACGCCTATAATCTTAATACTAAACGGTCCTTAGTCCAGAAAAACGGACATATGGAATGGGTGGGCGGAAATTTCGGCAGCCATGTCACCATGCTTTATCCGTGCTCCGTTTTAATGGGCGAAGGGGCTAGTGCCGACCATCTCGGCGTCGCTTTTGCTAATGCCGGTCAAACCCAGGACACGGGCGCTAAAGTTATTCATCTGGCGCCGCAAACTACTTCAAATATTGTTATGAAAAGTATCAGCAAGGACGGAGGCAGCGCGATTTACCGCGGCTTAGTAGAAATCGGGCCAGGCGCCGAGGATGCCGTTTCCAATATCAAATGCGACGCGCTCATTCTTGACCCACAATCATCATCGGACACCGTTCCCATGATCAAGCTAAACAACCACAGCGCGGTCCTAGCGCACGAAGCGACGGCTGGCCGACTAAATGAGGAGGATATCTTCTATCTGCGCTCCAGAGGCTTAAGTGAAGGGGAGGCGAGCGCCATGATTGTTAATGGCTTCATCGAACCGATTATCAAGGAATTGCCCTTAGAATATGCCGTGGAAATGAATCGCATGATTGAACTGGAAATGGAAAATAGCGTCGGCTAAATTATCAACCACTAACCTATGGAAACTAAAATAATCAATCGCCACCCAACTCCGGAAATTATTATTCCGGACGGGAGTGAATACACCTTAATCGATAATTTTTATGTAGATAGTGCCGTCACTGAGGAGGCCAACCATGATTTAAAAATTATTATCGGCCATAATTGCCAGATCAAATATATTTCTATCTGGACAGCCGATTACGTGCCCACCGGCTTAATCAAGAGAGAATTAATCGTCGGTGACGACTCTTACGTGGACTCATACCGAGCTTATTTCGGTAAAGACGACAGCCAGGGAGAAATTACCTATCGTCTAGGCACAGGTGTTAATCTTGTCAGCGAGGCCATCTTCTTTCAAACAACCCGTGAATATCTGGGTATTAAGGAAAAACATATCTTTACAGCTCCGCGAAGTCAGGGACGCTTTTCCGTTACCGGCTTGCTCGGCGGTGAAGCCAAGGCGAAGTTTCATTCCGACATTATTATTGAGCCCAGCGCCCAGCAGACCGATTCGCGGATTGATATGAAATTATATCTTCTAAATAAAGGCGTAAAAGGCGAGGTGCTGCCCGGACTACAAATTGCGGCCAACGATGTCAAAGCTGGCCATGGTGCCAGTACTTTCTCGTTGTCTCCAGATGATATGTTTTATCTGCGGTCGCGCGGCCTTAACCCTGATCAAATCAAACAACTAGTCATTACCTCAGCCACCTCGCGCTTCGTGGCCAGCTTAAACTACCCAGAAGCCGAAAAAATGATTAATACCCAGATTGAGAGAAAAACTTTAAGCCTATAACTATGGACCAGCGGGCAGATTTTCCAATTTTAAAAACTAAGATTAACGGCCATCCAATGGTCTATTTTGATAATGCCGCCACTGCCCAAAAGCCGCAAGCGGTCATTAAGGCGGTCAGCACATATTACCGTCAGTCTAATGCCAATGTGCATCGCAGCCTCAATCCTTTAGCGGCTGTAGCCACAGAGCTCTTTGAAAAATCTCGGGATACCGTCGCGGAATTTATCGGCGCCGAAAGAGAGGAGATAATCTTTACTAAAGGCACGACCGAGTCTATTAATCTAGTCGCCAAATCATGGGGAGAAAAATTCCTGCAGGCTGGCGACATTGTTATTCTAAGCCTGGCTGAGCATCATTCTAATATCGTGCCCTGGCTCCAGCTCAAGGAAACAAAAGGAATAGTGATTAAATATATTCCTTTAAATCCTGACGGCAGCTGGGATATGTCCGCCGCCAAGAAACTATTAGCCGCACCACGAGTGAGATTATTAGCTGTTTCTCAAGCCTCAAATGTTTTAGGTATTATCAATCCAGTCAAAGAGCTGATTAAGCAGGCTAAAGCCCGAAATATCGTCACTCTAATTGATGCTGCTCAAAGCATCGCTCATTTGCAAATTGACGTTAAGGACTTAGGTTGCGATTTTTTGGCATTTTCCGGACACAAGCTCGGCGGGCCGACCGGCATCGGCGTTTTATACGGGCGGCGGCAATTACTGGAAATAATGCCGCCATTTTTAGGCGGCGGCGACATGGTTAGTCGGGTAACTTTAGAAAACTTCAGTGTTAAAGAACTGCCCTATAAATTTGAAGCAGGCACTCCGCCTATTGCCGAGGCTATCGGCCTAGGAGCGGCCTGCGACTATTTAAATAGTATCGGCTTTAAAACTATCAGTGAACATGAAAACCGTCTCTATGCTTACATGTTAAAAAAACTGAAGATGTTGTCATTTACTAAGCTACTGGGTACTGCGCCCCATCAGCTGCCAATTTTTGCCTTTACCATAGACGGTATCCATCCTCATGACGC
>VFKX01000059.1 GCA_009885285.1 Candidatus Falkowiibacteriota bacterium | reverse complement strand
TGATGAAAATGCTTCAACGCGGCTTGTGAATAGACGACTTGACCGCCAACCAAGACTTGCGCATCGTAGGTAAAGTTTTGTGGGGCTGGCTCATACGCCCAATTGTTTTCGATTGTGACATCTACACGCGCTTTATTGATGTCTGAGTAAGAGCGCACTGCAAAGCGTGCCGTTAAATGCGGGTGATTTACGCCTTGCGCACTTTTTAAAGGTGCTGACATTAGCCATTCATTCACTGTGGAACCAGAAAGCCATGCCGTGTAACTTCCAGACCGCAATAATTCATCTGCTGACGCACTGTATAGCTCACCATTAATCGTTAGATTCACGCTTGAGCTAAACCCAGCACCCAGCAAAGCGGCAGGCGTTGCAGGCGTGGATGAGGCAACGGGATTAACTTGCTTAAGTAAATTGATTGTTTGCGATTGACCAGCAAGCGAGCGCGGAACAATAAACGACAAAACCGCGTGTCGAAGTGACCCATCAGGATGTTTTGCTTTAGCATCTAGCTGTATTCGTACGTAAGATGAGCTACCGGGCGCAGAAGATGAGCCGCCAAGCATCCCATAAACCATATGCCCTGCCGGTATATCACCAACAGAAAACACCTGTCCTACTGTCACTGGAATACTTGATTGTCCTGTTGATGTGAGGTCATCAATCTTCAACGTCGTTACATTTGCAGATACAGATACAGATACAGAACTTAATAAGAATAAAAGAAACTTCTTTGTGTTATTCATATTGGTACTTTCATGATAAGTACATCGATTAACTACTACGCAAACGCAACCCACAATGTAGCTCCTGCTGCAGCAATTGCGGCAATGAAAAGCAAAAATTCAACAAATTCAGCAGCACTAACGGGGTGATTTAATTGCTCATAAAATCCGTGCGTATCTCTCGGATCGTCATATTGCCTTTGTTTCTTTTTAAACATTTACAATCCCCCCTCTTTAATTAGCATATCTGCAATTGCATATGAATGCTTAATATAATACCCCGCTTCGTCTACTGCTCCTACGCCTCCCACACTCATAATAGAACAAAAAATGTCTTTTGCAAGGTACATTCTTGCAGTTTTTGAGATTCCTTCTTTTATTTCAACTTTATGAGTAATGTCGCTACCAGTTGATACTATTGAGCTTTCTAAAAACTGTCTATTTTGCGATTGCATGTTTTTTCCCTTTATTTTCTTTCCACTCTTTATATTGCTTATTGCGATAAATGGCACTAGTATGCAACCCGCAAAGCTCTGCCACTTCTTTTACTTTCGCCGAGTTATTAATAATCATATATAAAGCCTTGCTCATTGCCTTAGTTTGTTTTGCTCCCATTGTTATCCTTAAGCAAAAAGATTATCAAATGTATCGTGCAGGCCAATTTTTATTATTTCTACCGCATTCGCATCATAGCTAACCTGTGCAATTGCATTATACACGCTTTCGCTATGCTCGCCATTCCATTGCATTGCGATTGAGATATATTCTGAAAGATCAGTCTTATTTTGCAAAAAGTCATGCGCTGGGGCTTCTACAAATTTAGAGCTATCCGCTAACTTGATGAATTCGTTGTAAATAGTGCCTTTAGACGCGCCATTGTCTAGTTGACCTGTCCAGAATTGCAAGCCACCATCTTCGCCATCACGACCAAAAACAGACTTATAGACTACTTTCATAAAGTCAAAATTCGACTTATCACCGTATAGTTGTTGACCTTCCGCTGAATTAATAATCGAGTCTGAGATTTTCACCTTATCTCCACCGCTTTCAACTTGCTTAGACCACCACTCTAAGCCTGAAAGTTCAGCAGGGCGCTTGAGAATACAAGCATACTGCTGTGCTACCAATTTCTTAGCGGTAGTGTATTCAAAGTCCATGCCCATGAAGCCTGTAGCCACAGTTGCGGAAATTAAATCAACACCGAAAGGTCGATTTTCAGCATTGATGCCGGGTATTTCTGAAAATGGAATTTTGCCGTAACCGTTGACACCCCAGCCAGTCCAAGAATTTATAACGTTATAGCTCTGTGTAGCGTGATCAATGCCGGTTATAGCGTATGCGTGTGGCCCCACCATTGGCGATCCAATGCTATCGCCGTTACCAAATTCATTGTGTACCCAAGCTGTGATAACGACGGGCTTACCTTGCGATATGTACTCGGTTATCTCTGCTGCAAAACCGCCTGAATGTTGATACATATTTAACCACTTGTAGCCATCTACTTTTTGAGTAGCAGCTAACTCGTGTACCGCAGCACTTGGCACAACATATTGATTATGTGCACCATACGTAAAAGAAGACGCCGGAGCTATGCCGATTGTTTTAGCTGCCGTCCAAGCCACATCGATATTTGAGCCGCCATCGACGGTGAACTTATTCATCAAGATGCGTGTGTCGTTATATAGTTGCTGCTCAGACAGGGGCGCAACCGGCTTGCCTGCTATGCGGGATTGGATTTCCAGTGTGTGCGAGATTGCAAACGCTACGCAAGCATTCTGCGCGCCTTGATCGTAAGCCTTAGGCATAAAGCCTGATAAATCTACTTTAGTTAATTTACTCATCATTCCCCCTGTTTATCATCTATAACTAACCGAACCCGTTTGCCCTGTAAAGCTTGCAATGCTAGGAAATCCTCTTCCTTCAACGCGCATACACCAAGCGCAACACGCGTATCCATCATTGCAGCAGGTGCGCCATAAATACGCATTTGCAGGTTGTTTACTTCAACACTTAAAATTTCAAGTGCCCTTACTGCACTGTAACTCCACCGCAATGAATGCACGCAAGGCTCACTGGCAAACATTTGCGCCTGAGAAGCAGATTCTATTTTTAATGCATTTTCAATAGCTAATCTCTCAAGAGCTTCGCCAACTGTTTCACCCTTCATATCACCTCCCTGTAATCAACGCAACTGGCGCAGGATCATTTCGCTTGTGATTAAACGCCATCTTGCAATAAGGTGGCAACACTCCGCGAGCACGCATCAAATCTTTCGTAGACGGTGCTTTTGTCTTTCCTGTGCCATCCACACAAGCAGCGATGAATTCATCGAAATGTGTAGAGACACTGCGCAATGCTTGCTCTAGCATCTCCACCTCGTTTTGAAGTTCCCTAGTCATTTAGATTCTCCAATCCTTGCAGCTGCACGAACAATGGCGCGTCTGGTGGCGGCGAATTGGTCGCCCTCTGTTTCTTCAGTCATACATAAGCAGCTTCCGTCTTCTGCTTCTGGCGTGAATGCCTCAACAATACCCCCGGAATCTGTGCCGTTATATTCATGATGAATGTCAATTTTTAACTTCACAGCCAACCTAAACGCATCACTATCGTCTGTAAGCGGGTTCCAAGCTATTTCAAGCCCAGCGGCCTTAGCCGCCAACTCCAACAATTCACGATCTGTTTTAGTTTCCATCACCCATCCCCCTCATCATCGGCCTTGGGAGGATTCACCCGATCTGCTAAGTGCCTAAGTCGTTTAATCTCCCTCGTCAGTGCAAGTTCTACGCTACCAAAGTGCTTTTCGCCGTTTTGGTAGTTTGAATTAAATCCCGCTATCTCATTTGAGCGACGACTCAGGATGTCTGCAATCTGTTCGCGCTCTTTGCTGGTTAGCTCTTCGTGCTGCATCACTCCCCCTTAAAACTATCATGAAGCGACTTGCATACTCTTAGCGCAGCGTTTCGATCTCCGTTGAAAATCTCCGTTTCAAGCCTGTGAAGCATTCCGACTTGCTCGGAAAATAACGAGTTGAATAATGTGTTTCTTGCTACTTTACTTGCGGTCACATGATCACGTGCTGGGCATGAATATGTGATTTCAGCACTGATTGATGCAACATAGCCAGTAATGTATCCATCCGAGACGGGGTGCGAAGCTATAATTTCATCACTCATGTATGTTGTGATGTTCTTTGAATCAAAATCGTCGTATCTGTGTAGATGTGTCGGTTTAATGCGGAATTTATCTATTAGTTTCATCACTCCCCCTTATATTCTGGCTGCTCAGTGAACGTACAAAAGCTACGGCGAACCGTTAGGCAAATTTCTTAACTTTTCATTCTCATCGGTAAGGATAGAATTAACTTCGCGTAGTCCTTTGATTTCACTATTCAATTTTAATATTTCATCTCTGTATGACTTTTCAGCAAAATACTTAGCGGTTTCTGTATTAGCTTCCGCGAATAGACGCACAGCATTTTTTTGTTTGAGCGTTACATCCACACAATCAGGCACTTCTAATAGAAGAGCGCGGAGTTTTTCCCGTGTCGCCTCCATTTGGCAATCTGAATAAATATCCACAATATCCATCACCTGTTCTACCCATTGCTCACGAGTTTTCATGCTACCCCTAATTTTGTTAAAATTCTGCGAAATTCTTTTTCTTGTGCAGCCCCAGCAGCATCCCAAGCAGCATCCCTAGCAGCAGCCAGTTCAATCATAGTCGCTTCACCATTTGCGAATCTTTCAGCAACGTTTAAAGCATCTTTGTTACGCTGATCCGTCATTAAATGCTCAACTTGCCTCGCACACCAAACTGCAAATAGCCTGATCTCTTTATCGTAACCATTTACTGCGCGTAAGCACCAAAGTGCATCGTCTAGTCCGTTACTATCCAACACCTGTAAAATCGATAGAAGCTCATCGTCAGGCTTTGATTTATTTAACGTTTTTAATAATTTCCTCCACCCGTCGGAGAACGGTTGAAATTCTCTAATTTTATTCAATGTTGTTATCATGTTGGCTCCTGTGCTGTATCAATCAAATGTTGCGCATGGTCGCCGTTAATAACGCCACCTTTGATGTAGTCGTGCATTGCCATCATTGCATTAGAAAACCAAGCAACCATCAGTGTTTCGTCAATCACAGCGGCTGGGTTTTCTTCTTGCGTTTTCATAAAAAACTTAGCCCATGCACTCGCATCGGGGTTGGTATGTATGCTGGTGTCGTAATTCATGTTGGCTCCTTTGGTGGCATCAATAAATCAACTTCAGTGATGTCTTGAGAGTCGCTAATCTTTAAACCAATCGCCCAAGAGTATTCGCAATTTGCCTCCGGTGCTGGTTTTATCTTCAACTTCATGGCCTTGACTTCCTCATGTATTTTGTCTATCTGTTCTTGTGTCCAAGCCGGCATTAAAAGACAGCCATCGTCTGGAATATCAGCTTCAGGTATGTTCCACTCAACACAAATAAATTCACCGCTACCGCCTTTGTTAAATCGCTTGTATGTTGCTACCGGCTTCATCGGTTGTAACTCTGTCGCATCCTTCTTCCCTTGTTCGTATGCTTGATCAATTAGGGCGTTGATGTTGGAAATCATCTCGCTATAAGCAGCGACTACTTTGGACTGCTCAGCAATTGGCATGTGCCTGTAGAATTGCGCAAAATCATAAAAATCTTTGCTCTTAATTTTTGGATTTGTCATTTAAGCCACCCTGCAATCTCTGGAAAATTTCTATTGTTCAAGCCCATGAATTTAAAATCTTTAACTTTTTCAGGGTAAATTTTTAATTCTAGCCCTCGTTCAAACCACGCTATCTCTTCAATATCCACGGACTCAATCTTCTTAAAATACTCTAGATGATGATTAAATTCGACTAAATCGACTGTAATCTTTTTCATTTATTCCTCTACTAAAATCATTTGAACTTCGCCACCTGCATCGTTTGTTATTTGGCTACGCATCTGCACAACCCCGCAGCTTTTAGCCTTCTTTAAATCAAATGTGCTCATGTTGTTATCTCCTCCTCATTGCGCATTGATTTCCATCGCTCAAGTGTATCAATCGCTTCCTGAACGTCTTGTGAAACAACTTTGCTACCACGTCCACCGGCAACCATTAATTTTTTAATCGCATGTTGCAAGCATGGATCAGTAACTTCAAATAATTTCAAAATGCGGTATATGTCAACTGACTCATACGGGCATTTTTTGAAGTAATGATTGTGCTTAGGTGAGCTACCATCAAAAAACATAATATCCTCCGTCTGTTGATTCTCATAATAGTGCAATTGCACAAAATACGCAAGGACTTTTCACAGTCCATGCGTTAAATTACCACAGCCTTATTACGTGCTGACCTTGTGTAGGCGTTGTTGGCTTCGGAATTGGCCTGCCTTCTAATATGTACATTTCAATGACTGTCTGTAATGCGTCACGTGCTTGAACCGTAAGAAGTATTCTAAGCTCATGTTTTATCCTATTGTTAAACGATCAAAAAGGCACATAGCCAAGATCGTCATCCATGTCACTAAAACTCTGCGCTGGCTTTGCTGCTGGTGCTGGATTGCCAAACGTTTGCTTAGGTGTTGCGCGTGGCGGTGCGGGTTCTTGCACGCCCCCTTCTGCATTGTTGCTTTGCTTACCGCCTAGCATTTGCATGGTGTCTGCAATGATCTTTGTAGAATAAACTTCTATCCCGTCCTTATTCGTAAATTTTTCCGTCTTGAATCTTCCGGCGATGAAAACCTGCGATCCTTTGGTTAGATATGTGTTGCATATTTCCGCAAGTTTGCCAAACGCTGTAATATTCACCCATTCTGCGCCTTCTTTGTCTTTCGACTTCCATCCCACTGCAATGCTGAAACTACTTACTTGGTCGCCGTTTTGCGTAGAACGCGATTCAGGGTCTTTCCCAAGTCGCCCAATAAAATTACACATATTTAGATCATTTGCCATTTTATTTCCTCAGTAGTTAATTGAAACAGAAGGCACTTTGCCTTGAGCTATTAATGTAATGCATAACTTCGCGCAATCCTCAGAAATGCCTTCGCTTCTTTCCGCGTGCGCTCTAACGCTCCTTTTGTCTGTCGCAACGTATAAACATGACTACGAGCCTCCTTGTTCCCTTTTGGAGTTTCATAAGCGAATGTCAACTTTTTATTATCATCCTCAAGTTTAGCTAAATCTGCATAAAACGGAGCATAAACCGCCACATCACTTTTTGGCGCGTCGATTATTTCATTGTCAATTAACTCAGACATTTTTCATTCCTTTCGCTTGTAATTCTAAGATGTGATTAACTTTTAATTCTACTTCACCGAGAAATTTTAATAATGTTTTCTCGTATTCTTCCAATTCCAAATCTTTCGCATACGCATCAACCATAAATAATTGCAGTCCTTCCGGCATACGATCATCAAAACTGACGAAAACGCATTGCTTTGATTTGGAAACGTACAGTTCATGCATTACCTGATATTTGTATGTTTTTGGTAAAACGCCTGCATCTATATACCCAAGATGCGTTGTGGATTTCGGACATTTGAACTCATAAATACAATCAAAATCATCTGAGTCACCATCCAGTGAGACGCCAACCATTAGATCATCATGCGAAACAAAACCAGTTTCACGAATGAATTTACCAAGCCTAGCCTCAGTTTGCATACGAGCATAAGCCTCCAACTCTGTTCCGCGCTGCATCTCTGCGCTAACATAACCACCATCATCAATTTGACCAGTAAGGCGTTCTAGAGCAAGTTGCAGGATGTAATCGTTCCGTCCTGCCGTCTCTTTACCCATGAACATACAAGACGCCTTACTACCAGTCACGCGGCCTGCCCTAGCCTGCTTCCATTCATCAGTACCTTGAACGCAATCAATGATTTTCATCGCTTGCCCCTTGCGGCTCCATTTCGATTGTGTTTGCGTCTAATGCTTCTTTCAATGCCGCACGATGTGCAATTGTTTCGCTTTTAAAACGTGCGCTATCTGTTTTTTGCTTTACCAGCAAACCATTATTTGCCTTCCAATATGCAAGCGCTTCCTCGTCGGTTTTTGTGGCTTTTACCCCTGCGATCAATGGCGCAACATCAACCAGTGTCTCTTGTTGTACTGGCGCGATTGAAGCCAACCCTTCGTCACCGTCCGTGTTTAAATAGTGCACAGCATTGTCTAGCCTGTCAGTCTTAGGCCATAGCTTCGAGCCGCGTTTGATTACAGTCTTCTTAATCATTTCGCCTTCGTCTGTCAGCCAAGGACTATTTTTACCTGATTTATAGCCCTCTGACCTTGATCGAATATCGTAGCACTCGTCAATCGTCATTGTCGTCGTCAAATAGTCGCCTGACGATGTTTTGACAACAACGTAAGTTCCAACTATTGCGCCACGATCCTTGGAAAACGGGTTAAATGAGTGCGTGGGCGCTTTATCAAATCCGTTAGTGTGGAATGTGTCAGCCTCCCTAACTAGATCAGCCTGACCCCATAAAATCGAGCCTGAAGCAACCGCCAAATCAAGCAATCCTATGTAACTAATATCGAGACATATTTTATTCTTGCGTGGGACTAGATACGCCTGTTTTTTCGCAGGGTTCAGACTAATGCCAATAGCGGCCACGTTTATGACTGCATCAACTACCGCCTGACGATTTTTAAGCGCGACACTTAGAGAATATTCATTGTTTTGTAGCACTTGAATCGCAAATGCCGCTTCTTTATCAAAATTAACATTCTTGTCCGTCAAAACAGAATTAAACGCGTCTTTTGATGCGTAAATATCGTTGGTGATTACTTCGATTGCGCTGCCCATGTTTTACCCCAGTTGTTAGTTATCCGTATGACCGCTTGCCCAAGCTCTTTTTGCTCTGCAAGCCATAATCTATGGCCTGCTTCAACGCTTACAGACTTATGCAATTGCACTACTTTAGCATATTTTTTAGCCAGTGCTAGTTTATTTTCTAGATTCATTTTATGATCCTCTAAGTTCTTTGCAAATTGCGTCAAGCTCTGCGATTGTTTCTTTGTGACGCTGATTAACCTTAGACAGCGTATCTAGTTCCACATAGCCACGAGCTAACAAAACACTTTTACGATACCGCAAAAACCACAATCTCAAACTTGGGAAAATAGGTTCAAACAGTGCATCTAATAATGTTTTGTCAGTCATGATCATCTCCAAAGAAATAAAAATGCAGAG
>VFKX01000046.1 GCA_009885285.1 Candidatus Falkowiibacteriota bacterium | reverse complement strand
CATGTCAGTCGTGATGCACGCTTTTAAGAATATTGATCCAACGGTCATTGATGCCGCTCAGGTAGCTGCTGCCTATGGCGCCCCAGTCACACCATTTGATGTGAATATTTCCGGAATTACGACTTTGACGCCGGGAGCGCTGGCTCTGTCCGTTTGGATTTCTAATGACGACAATACTTGGGCCTTGCAATCAGCCGGTTGGGCAAATATCGGACTGGCTCAGTATCGAAACATTGGCGGTCTCTCAATCTCTACCGCTTATCTCTTAATGCCAGCTGCAGGCAATACTAGTGCTGTTATTAACCGCCAATTAACTTTGGGCGGAGACAATGGCGTGGGGTTCATTCTTAGCTTAAAGCAGCTACCATAATCATATGCATAAACGGGCCTTCACAATCATTGAATTATTGCTCTACCTGGCTATCCTCAGCTCGTCTATTCTCATGCTCTCCTCATTTATTAATATGGTTAGCGCCGCCCGCGCCAAAAATTCGGCCATCGCGGAGGTTGAACAGCAAGGCGGTGAAATCGCTTATGTCCTGAGGCAGGCTATCGTCGCTTCAAACGGCATTAATGCTCCGGCCACCGGCACTTCCGCTGTCGCCTTAAACCTATCTTTTCCGGATGCTTTAAGAAACCCAACAATTTTTAATATCACTAATAATAAAGTGACTATTAAAGAAGGGACAAGCTCAGTGATTAATTTAAATAATGATCAAGTGATAGCCTCAAACATCGTTTTCTATAATCGTAGCCGCGTCGGAACTAACGGCAGTCTCACTGCCCGCTTTACGCTCAGCTCCGCCACTTCCACTGCTCGTCAAGAATTCCTCTATTCCAAGGTATTTAACGTTACGGCGACTCGCCGCTATTAATATGTTTAAAACATCCCAACAACCGGCCTATGTTTCGGTAATCAGTATTGTTATTATCGGGGCGGTCGCCACGAGCATTGCCATATCTTTATTAGCTGGCGGAACTAACGCCACAAAGAATAGCCTGACAAATATCCGCTTGATGCGCGCCCGGCTTCTGGCCGACACTTGCGTAGAGGAAGCGCTGCAAAGGATTAGAGATACCGCCTATACCGGCACTTTTAATTTATCTTTGTCGAGCGGCGCGTGTAGTGCCACAGTGTCGAGCATCGCCTATCCGAATTATACGATTAGCTCCACCGGTTCCACGACCGGAGCTATTAAAGCGATCATCGCCACCGTTAATCAAATAAACCCTAAAATTAAGGTCAGCGGCTGGGGTGAGGCCGGAGCTACTAGCAGCGTACCAGTGGTAAATATTATTACCAGAGTCGGCAGTGCTTCCGCGCCGGCCGATAATGGCACCCAAGGCGGCACTCTGGCTACTATTGTCCCTCCGGCCGGACTGGTGGCCGGAGATGTGGTTGTTATCGTCGCCAGTTATCGCGGTACGCCAACTTTAAGTATATCCAATACCGGTGGTCAAACTTGGACATCACTGACGCAGGTCAATGGCACCACGATTACCGGGCGAATATTCTATACTGTCTTTAACGGCACCTGGTCAGCCAATCCGAGTGTGGCTAATTCATCCGGTGCCGTGGCTTTGACGGCTGTTATGCATGCTTTCCGTAACGTTGATCCGTCAGTTATTGACGTCGCTCAAGTCGGCGCCTCCTTCGTCGCTCCTGTCACTCCTTTCGATGTTAATCGGGCCGGCATCACGACCATTACTCCGGGAGCGATGGTCCTCGCCGCCTGGGTCTCAAACGATGATAATACTTGGGCCTTGCAATCAGCCGGTTGGGCAAATATCGGACTGCCTCAGTATCGAAACTTATCCGGCAGCGATACTTCTGTTTCGACCGCTTATAAGTTAATGTCGGCTGTCGGCCCGTCCGGCGCCGCCATTAACCGGCAATTAACTTTAGGCGGAGATGACGGCGTCTATTTTATTTTAGCCTTGAAGCCTAAGCCCTAGCTGTTGATAAAGTATTTCCCTAAATATTTAGATGTGCTATAATCAAATTAATATTATAAACTAATTTAAAAACTATGAAGAATAAAAATCTTCAAGGATTTACCTTATTGGAAATTCTTTTAGTGGTAGCGGCTATCGGCATCTTAGCTGGCATCGTTATCTTGGCTATCAATCCGAGCAAGCAGTTAGGTGACACCAGAAATGCGCAGCGTAAGGCAGACGTTAACACAATCTTAAATGCTGTGTACCAGTATTCCATCGACAACAATGGAACTTTGCCACCAGCCATCACTTCTTCATCAACTGAAATCTGCCGCGCGACTAGCAGCTGCGGCGCATTAGTTAATTTGGATGTCGTCTTGTTGAGTGAAAAATATTTAACCGCTATCCCTCAAGATCCTAAGGGCGGCGTCGCTACTGCCACCAGCAGCGGTTACTCTATCAGCAAGAATGTTAATAACCGCGTCACTATCACAGCTTCTCAGGCTGAACAGGGCGTAACCATTACTGCTACCAGATAATAATACAGATCGTCTTTGTCCTAATCGGCTCCTCTTAGTTTATCTAAAGGAGCCGATTTATGTATAATTGCCTGTTCAGGCTAAAACTATGCCATCTAAAAGCATTAAGAAAAAAATCGTTAGGTTCACAATCTTAACTACTCTGGTGACCACTATCCTGGTCAGTATCGGCTTAGGTCTTTTTCTCAGAAGACAGAGCCGGGAAAATCAAGATTTATATTTACAGGAAAAAACTGAAAATATTGCTGACCAAATCGCTCTTTCTCTGGATGAAAGTCGAAGATTGACAGACGGCTTGGCTGGTAGTCTTGTCCTGCAAGATTGGCTGTCTTCCGGCAGCTCGGAAACCGGTCCGATAACTGATTGGCTTAGTAGCATAAATTTAGAACAAAGGTATTCAGCTGTCTATATCCTTAATAGTAAAGGCGTGGCCCTGGCTTCGACTGACCAGAGTTTTGTCAACCAAGATTATTCTTTCAGGCAATACGTCCGGGATGCTTTAGCTGGAAAATCCGGATTTGAAACAGCCGTGGGCGTCACGAGTCATCAATTTGGCTATTATTTTTCAGCTCCGGTATTTAATAAGAATAATCAGGTAGTCGGCGTCTTGGTCTTTAAGCTGGCACCCAGCCATCTCTACAACATTATTTTAAAAAGAGTCGATAACACCGCGGAGAAAGTCATGCTCTGCGATGAAAACGGCGTCATCATTTATTCAAATTTCAAGGAACGTATTTTGCAAAGCTTAGGCCCGATTTTCGGTGAACGGGCGCGCCGCATCGCCGAAGATAAAACCTATGCCGGCCTCGACATTCGGAGTATCCAATATCCGCAAATTCAGGCATTAATTGAAGGAAAATCCCGGGTGACAGAAATTGTGACTTTCTTTGACGAAGAGGAGGGCGAAAATGAAGTTCTCGCGCTTGTCCCCGTCATCGACTTCTCCTTGTATGTCGTAGTGGAGGCAAAAATCAATAATTTCTTAGTCATCGCGGCCACCATCGGTAATATCGGCGCCTTATTCATTTTAGCTATCGTGCTGATTATTTCTGTGCTGTTTCTAATCGAAAAATTCTTAAAACCGCTGGATGCTTTAAAAACTATGACTGACAATATCAGTCATGGCAACTTTAGCCAGAATAATCCAGTGACCACCGAAGACGAACTCGGCAGTTTGGGTATGGCCCTAGAAGAGATGGGTTCTCGCCTGAAAAATTATTATTCTGATTTAGAAAAGGGCGTGAAACTTAAAACCCAGGAGTTATTAGAAAAGAATAAATCAATCGAGGGCGCCAAGCGAGCCATTACCAATATTCTGGAAGATGTGGCTGTCGAAAAGGATAAGAGCGCTAACTCTGCTAAAGATCTCGAAAAATTCAAGCTAGCCCTTGATAATGCTTCTGATTCAATTGTCATTATGGATAGCCATGGCAAGATTATTTACGTTAATGGTAGTACGCGAACGGTCACTGGCTATCAGCCCAGCGATATCATCGGGACTAAGGCCGGGCAAATCTGGGGCAAATCAATGGGCGAGAAATATTTCTCTGATTTGGGAGTAGATATTGTCAAAACCGGCAAGCCATTTTCCGGAGCCATGACTGGCCACCGCAAGCAAGGTGAAAACTTTGACGCCTTAATTGTGATATCCCCTGTTATTAGCCACGACAAGCAGGTTGACTTCTTCGTTTGTATTGAACGCGATATCACTAAAGAAAAGCAAATCGACCGAGCCAAGACGGAATTCGTATCTCTTGCCTCGCATCAGCTCCGCACGCCTTTGTCCAGCATTAATTGGTACACCGAGATGCTGATTTCTGGCGACGCCGGAAAATTGACACAGTCACAGAAAGAATTTGCCGGAGAAATCTATAAAGGCAGCCAGCGGATGATTGATTTAGTCAATTCCCTCTTAAATGTTTCCCGCTTGGAGCTGGGCACTTTTATCGTCAGTCCTGAACCCACTAGTATCGCTAGCGTCTGCGAAAGTGTCTTAGATGAGCTGATGGTGGCTGTTAAGCAGAAAGAATTAAAGATTATTAAGGATTTTGATGCAAAGTTGCCTCTCATTAATGTCGATCCGCGCTTGACCAGGATAATAATGCAAAATCTCTTGTCAAACGCCGCTAAGTATACACCCGCCAAAGGCGCAATCACTGTCGGCCTTAAAAGCGATAAGAAAAATGTTGTTATCAGTGTATCAGACACCGGCTACGGCATTCCGCAAAATCAGCAAGGTAAAATATTTACCAAGCTTTTCCGGGCTGATAATGTCAGAGCTAAAGAAACTGAAGGTACCGGCTTAGGCCTGTACATGATTAAGTCAATTCTAGAAGCCTCGGGTGGCGCTATCACCTTTAAATCCAAGGAAGATAAGGGTACGGAATTTATAGTCACTATTCCTCTAGCCGGCATGAAGGCTAAGCAAGGAGAAAAAACTTTAACCTAATCAATGATACGTCGATTTAAAACAGCCCTTTTTCAAGGGCTGTTTTATTATGAGATAGGAGAAATGCTAATTATTTATTTTTGGCTGCCCTCTCGCTCAGCCCGCAAGCTGCTAATCTCTTTCTTAAGCTCAAGCATCATAGTTTCTCGTCCCACCATTAAATGGTTAATATTTTCCATATCCATCCTTTGCTTAGCTAAGCGCATTTCACGCTCATGGCGCAGTGTAATATCGTGGCCGCTGCCGGCAATGCCAACAATCTCTCCACTTTCGTTCTTAAGAACGGCGTGATAGAACTCATATAAAACTGGCTGTCCGTCTTTATTCTTAATTTCTGCCTCGACAATATTATGGTCATTCTTCAAGGCATTTTTCAAACTATCAGTAATTTTGATTTTGTTGGCGGCGTCAAATAAGTCAGGAAAAGCGATTTGAGAAATCCTTTCCTTATCAATGCCCAGTTTTCCTGAAAATGCCTTGTTCCATAAAGAGAATTTATTATCATTATTCAGGAGATAGAAGATATCTGGTAAAACATTGACTAATTCTTCAGCTAACCCTTCTTCATTATCCAACTTTTTTTGAGAATGGATTAATCTGGCAGTGAATGTAAGAATAATCAGACACAGGACGTAAATCAGAAGAATAATAGCCAGCCAAAGCATTAGGGAGTTTTTCAAGAAGTTGCGGTGATATTCCGTCGTAACATCAACACCTAACACACCGACAATATTGCTGTCAGAAGCCTTCTTAATCGGAATAAAGTAGGAATAAAATTCGCCGTAGACATCGGTATACGGACCAACGAAACTCGGCCTCCCATCGGTAAAGACCGGATACAATTCGCCCGGCGGATCCGGGTAAGGATCGCCCGGCGGTCCGTATTCCGGATCATTAAGAGAAGTGGAGTCAACCAGAAACTCAATTCGGTTGCCATTTTTCTTCATGACATAAATTGAGTCAACGCCATCAGCAGCGAATTGTTTCTGCAGTGCCAACATTTGGGTTCTTAGTCTAGAAAAGTTTTCGTCAGAATCGCTATATGTCTGACTAATTAATTCCACTCGATCGGGATTTATAGCTGCCAAGGTAATGCGAGCATCGCGTTCAAGATGGACAAATAATTCTGTTTTTATTTGATTGGATAAATAAAAATATGATCCAACCGCGGCCGTCAAGCAGCCGATGGTCACTACAATAGCCAGAGAGCGTGTTGTTTTATTCTTAAGCATAGCAATTTAATGACTTAAAGTAGTTATTTTAAACCATGGTCATGGAAGCATTTAACATATTTCTTGTCGTCCGTATAAATATGGTCAATTAGCCAACCGTGCAAAAAATTTACGAGCGCAAAAGATTCAACTTTGCCGGTCTCTTTAGCAATTCTCTGAAATTCATCAACCTGGGCCCGTAACCGGCGATGGTCTTCCAAGTGCTCGGCCATCTCTTCATACTTAAATTCCTTGAAGTATTTTTCTTCTGTGCTGAAATGCAGTTTGGTGTATTCGGCTAGTTCGTCGACAATGGCAACATTGGCGGCCTGCGGCGCCATCTCAAAAATTGAAAAATAAAGCTTATTCATCAGAGAGACAAAATGTTCATGTTGTTTATCGATTACCTCGACACCAATCTTGTATTCATCCTTCCAGGGGAAATATTCTGCCATATGTTTATAATTATGTTTTCTTAGTATAGTTAGGCGCACAGTCTTGAGCTTGCCTGTATTATACCATATTATTGATATTTTTCTATAATAGCTTCAGCGACACTGAGACCGTCAATCGCCGAGGAAACAATCCCGCCGGCATGCCCCGCTCCTTCACCTGCCGGATAGATTCCCGCTATGTTTGATTCCAATAATTGATTACGCTCCAAACGTAACGGCGCCGAACTCCGAGTCTCTACTCCGGTTAAAATTGCCTCAGAATGAGCAAAACCCTTTATTTTCTTATCCAATAGTGGAATTGCTTCTCTTAAGCTCTTAATAACAAAATCGGGTAAGCATGACTCTAGACTGGTCATTTTTACCCCTGGGCGATAACTCGGCTTAATGTTTTTAAAACTATTAGACGACCGGCCAGCTAAAAAATCTTCGACTAATTGCGCCGGTGCCGAATAATTACTGCCCCCGGCCAGATAAGCGGCTCGCTCCCAGCGCCTCTGAAAATCAATACCGGCCAAAGGATGATCGGAACCGAAGTCAGCTGGAGTGACCGGCACCAGTAGAGCGCTATTAGAATTTTCTCCGTTTTGAGAGTATTCGCTCATCCCGTTAGTAACGACTCCGCCTTCTTCAGAAGCTGCCCCCATGACATAACCGCCCGGACACATGCAGAATGAATAAACGGGTCGTTGACTCGCCAAATGCTGAACAAGTTTGTATCTGGCAGCACCGAGTTTAGAGTGATCACAAGCAGCGCCATACTGAGCACGGTTAATCATATCTGCTCGATGTTCAATGCGCAGACCAATGGAAAATGGCTTAGCGATCATGGCTAATTCCTTTTCATAAAGGAGGCGATAGGTGTCGCGCGCTGAATGGCCCGTTGCTATCACGACTTCATTCACCGGCAGTTTTTCTTGTCCGTTTAAAACTACGGCGCTAATTTTATTATTTTCAATAATCAAGTCCGTCAAGCAAATCTCAAAGCGGAATTCCCCGCCGAGACGAATAATTTCCTGACGCAAATTATAGATAACCGCGCGCAGCTTATCAGTCCCGATATGTGGAGCGGCATTAACAAAGATATCTTCAGGCGCGCCGGCTTTAACCAGCTCCTGGAATATATACTGGGATCGCGGATCATTAATTAAGGTATAAAGCTTGCCATCAGAAAAGGTGCCAGCTCCGCCTTCACCAAATTGAATATTAGACTGCGGATTAAATGCCCCGCCAGCCATGAAGACGGCCACGTCCTTAACGCGCGCGCTAATCTCTTTCCCCCTTTCAATTACTAAAGGCTTCAGCCCGGCTTTAGCCAGTAAAAGAGCGGAAAATAAGCCGCAGGGGCCGCTGCCGACCACAACAATCCGCTGATCAGCTGAGCGTAAGGCCTTTTTCTCTTGATAAGCAAAGGGCTGAATAAGTCGGGCACGATGCCGGACGGGCCAATTTTTGACAACCTTAATATCTTTAACTTCAACATTAAGAGAATAGACAAAGAGAATATTTTTCTGACGAGAATCAATGTTGCGCTTAACAATAGTATAATTAATAATATCTGCCTCCGGTAATTCCAGAATCGAGACAATCTTAGACTTTAAAAGAGACTCATCGTCATCAATAGAGATGGTCACTTCTTCAAGGCGAATTAATGGTTTACTGACTGAGTTCATAGAGCAGGATTGCGGCCGCTGTAGCCACATTTAATGATTCCAAGCGGTCAGACATAGAAATTTTAATTTTCGCGTCCGCCTTATTCATTAGTTCCTGACTTACTCCTTGGCTTTCACTGCCCAGAACCAAGCAGAAGACCTGAGAAGGCTTAAATTCGGCGAGATTAGTACCTTCATGGGAACTTGTCACATAAAGCGGCAATTGGTTCTTCTTGAACCAATCTCCACTCTTATCCACCATGGTATTTAACTTGAAGAAAGCATCTTTAGCGGCAGCTATCACTTTAGGATTATAGATGTCGACGCAATTCGCATCTAAAACAAGATTGGTAAAGTTAAAAGCCAGAGCACTACGCATAATCGTGCCCAGGTTGCCCGGATCGCTTAAGCCGTTTAAATATATAACCGAAGAATTATCCAGTTCCCTGTCAGTCATTTCATAGATTGCCGTAATGCCTGACGTAGTATCGAGTAAGGAATATTGCTTATTAAGCCGCTCAGTTATCAAATACAAACCGGCCTCCGAAGCGCCAGCTTCTAAAATCGCCATTTGTTCCTGGTGAGTAGTCAAAAATTCCTCGGTGACAAACAATGATTGAAAACTATAACCATCTTTAAGTGCGTCAAGGATAATGGTTAAATTTTCTACGCTAAATAGCCGGAACTCAGTCCGGAATTTTTTAGCTTGCAGTTTTTCCAGAAGTTTGATCTGTCCATTGTCAGGACTGCTAATCCTCTGGTACATATCTAGATTCATAAGTATTTATTAATAGCTTGATTCTTTGACAATTCTGGCTTCGAGCTGTTGCCCCTTGAAACGCAAGGCGCGGAAGCAGCGGGACACGTCTTTTTCTTTGGATTTATCGATACCGAAGAGAGTGAATGATCCGGACATTTTAACCTTGCCAATTTCGGCGCCTTTCAATTCTTTCTGGCTATTGACCAGGCCGAATAAGGACTTGATGTCAAAGCCGTTATTGCGGCCAATATTCAAGCGGACATTCACAAAATTTTCTTCCGGTTGGCGTTCCTTATCGCGACGGCTGCCGCGGTCAGAACCATATTGGCCTCCGCCAGAGATTACCTCGAGGTCTTTATTATCTTTATAGAGATTCAAGAAATGGCTGAATTCGGCGGAGACAAAGCGGGTTAAGAGCTCCTCGCGGGACAAGTGCTTCAAGCCTTCTTCAATAGTCGGCAAGAAAGGCGCGATTTCCTCAGTATCGACTTCAATGTTCTTCATTTTTTCAACTAGATTCACTAATTGCTTCACGCAGATTTCGCGGCCGGTCGGAACCTGCTTCTGGATAAAAGTCTTGCCGGTCTTCTGTTGCAGTTCACGAATTTTATGGGACTCTCTGGTGGTTAATAAGGAAATGGAAGTACCGCTCTTCTGGGCACGACCGGTCCGGCCGCTGCGGTGGACATAAATTTCATTAGCGTCGGGCAGGTTATAGTTGATAACATGAGTTAAGTCATTAACATCAATACCTCGAGCGGCCACGTCGGTCGCGACCAGTAACTGAATTTTCTTTTGGCGAAAACGTTCCATGATTAAAGTCCGGGCGCTTTGCTGAATGTCGCCGTGCAAGGTTTCTGTAGAATAATGATCCTCTTTGAGCTTATCAGCGATTTCCTGGGTTTCACGACGGGTACGGCAAAACAAGATACCGTAAATATCCGGTTCAGAGTCAACGACCCGACGCAAAGCTTCATATTTCTGACCTGGCTTTACGAAATAATATTGGTGCTCAACTTTATCGGCACCCATATTCTTTTTACCGACACTGATTTCTCGCGGTGACTTCATGAACTTCTTAGCAATATTGTAAATAGTCGGCGACATGGTCGCGGAGAATAATAAAGTCTGTTTAGTGGCAGGTGTATCGGCCAAAATCGCATCAAGATCATCTTTAAAGCCCAAATCAAGCATTTCATCGGCTTCATCAAGTACTACAAAACGAATCGTATTCATTTTTAAAGCGCGGCGGCGAATGAGATCGTAAACCCGGCCCGGCGTACCGACCACGATATTGGCGCCATTGCGGATTTCTTGAATTTGCAGATCAGCGCGCGCGCCACCATAAACCGTGGCGATAGTCACGCCGGTTGAATACTTAGCAAAACCGGTAATCTCACGACTAATTTGCAGGCATAATTCCCGAGTCGGGCACAAAATAATGGCTTGAACCTCCTTATTTTTCTTCAGCTTATTAAGGATTGGTAAACCAAAAGCTGCCGTTTTACCGGTGCCGGTTTGTGCTAAACCGATTAAATCTTGATCATTATCCAGAACAAAAGGAATAGCCTCTTCTTGAATAGGTGTCGCTTCAATATACCCTAATTCCGCCAGACTCTTTTGAATGTCTGGATTAAGGCCTAACTCTGAGAAAGTTTTCATAATAAATTTTATGGCTAATATTAATTAAATTAGCCCCAAAATTTGATATAAAAACCCGATTATACCGGCAAGAAGAAGCTACTGGCTCAATATAACACTAATTTTTAATTTTGTAAAGATTCGAATAAAAAAGGAATAAAAAACAGGCAATTAAGTAATACCTGTTTAAAAGCTTGTTTACCAGAACGTTTCCAGCAAGGTGAAGTAATTGCGATAACAAAATATTAAGGCAATTATTAAGCCGACTATGGAGACGGCCAGAATCCAATAAAAGGCCAGTAAATATCCATTGTCCCACTTCGCCATTTTACTGGTTTTCTCGGTCCAAATGACTTCAGTGCAAATTAGAATTGAAGTAGCGAAAAATACTATAATGAAAATATGAAATACAGCCATGGCAGAACATTTAGGTAAAAGAGAGATTTAATTTCCAAAGAACTATGTATTATTATAATCTAGCACAATATCGGTATTTTTTCTAGACCGGATAAGTCTATTTATCTGATTCTCTTTCGACTTGAGGCTCTGGGACATAAATTGCAGGCTGAAATTTCCTTTTAAAAAGTCCTCAGCTTTAAGAGCGCGTCGCAGGCGGATAATTAATACTGGGCGCTTCTTCGGCCTATTGATATTAAGTCCCGTATTAAAACCGGCTTGGGCGTACGCCGTATTGATAAGCAAGGTGCAATAATGGCGGTCGCTGACGTGTTCAAAATAGAAGTCATAAGGTTTACCAATTTGATTGGCGGCGAATGACAAGGCCTGATTAATTATCTGGTCTGGTTCATGATTGATTTGTGGGCGCAAGATCACGAGATTATCATAGACTTGGAATAACTCCTCTAATGCGACCGTATCTACGCCGTCAACATCAGCATGAATGCATTCCCCGCTGCCCCGATAGAGCAATGAGTGCGTAAAATACTTACCCAAAAAGAATCCGGAAATGGTGCGGAAACCGCCGGTTAAAATAATATCTCCTTTTTTTAAGATTCCTGAAGCTAGGCGGTAATCCTCCGCCGTTAGAAAATTATGCCGTGGCGTCACCTTGGTTACCAGAAATAGGAACGCTAAACGACCCAAGGTTCTTCGTAGTAATGAAGAACCTTGAGGGAAATTTTTTATCACGTGATGATTGTTGAGCCTGAGCAATTTTGACATATTATCTCCTCACATTTCTACTCAATTATTTACCAATGGCAATCTTGCGAATACTAAGGTTATTTATTCCCAGAGATAGGTTACGCATAATTTGATAGGCAGCCTCCCCGTTAGCCAGGTAATATCTTTTGCCATCGACTGGATTAACATACCAAGCCTCGCCATGTCCTTCGGTCTGGATGAGAATTCGTCCTTTCAGGCGGCTGACTAGAGACTTTGAGGTTAATGAATTGCTCATTTGATAATCAGCCGGCAGAGTTGAACTGGCAGCGACAGGAATCTTTAATAAATCAGTATTCTTGATGCCCAGTCCGAATTTCCGCAAGGCCCAGTGAGCGCTCTCGCCGTCAGCCAAATAATATCTTGATAAAGAAAGCGGGTCAATATACCAAGCCTGGCCCTTCTGCTCAACCTGTAATAAGAGGCGTCCGGCTAAACGCTTC
Organism: Candidatus Falkowiibacteriota bacterium; assembly: GCA_009885285.1. Classification (GTDB taxonomy): domain Bacteria; phylum Patescibacteriota; class Patescibacteriia; order Patescibacteriales; family UBA12465; genus UBA12465. The sequence continues at coordinate 2,134 of VFKX01000046.1, read as the reverse complement.
GCTAAAATTTTATCAGTCTTGCTCGATAAGCTCTTTTCTTCAGAGATAACCTGAGAAACTTTAGAATTATCAAGTGTTCCAGATAAGCCAGACGCAATGTTATTCTCTTCGCCTGGCAATAAGGATTTAATCGTTAACTCAGCACGATTTATCCAAATATTGACAAACTTAACCTCGAGGTCATTTATGCCGTCGTAGTCAAGATCAGCTTTAGTGGACTCACCGAGTTTTAAGCTGAAAGCCTGAGGAACGGAGTTAACAGTAAATTTAATGGTATTGGTATATAAGTCCAAATTGTCAATCGTCAAGCTATGCAGCTCAATCTTATTGGCTTTACTTACCCGGACACTAAAAGTGCTGGTGGCCTTAATGTAAGAGAGATAATTTATTCCGCCATTAGTCAATGCACCAATATCGCTAGTTCGATTAACTTCAGCGACCTTATCAACTAGTCCTGTACCAATTCCGGCCGGAGAGGAAATAGAACCGCCGCCTCCTCCTCCGCCGTTTCCTCCAGAGTTTCCGCCAGAGTTTCCGCCATTATCGCTTGGGGTGATAGTGACAGCGCTATAGTATGAGGCTTTAGTCGATTGAAAAGTACATATTCCGGAATCGACTACGCAAGTGCCAGGTGCAACGATGCCATCGCTAGCCCAACCTGCTGTCTTAGAAAGCGAACGATAGACAGTCAGGGTCTGGCCGTCGAATTCAGAACCGACAAAAATATTTAAGGTAATCGGCTGGCTGAAAGACAGGCCGACACTCGGAATTCCCCATTGCAGTGAACCTTTTGCCTCCGTCCCTGAAGAAAAGCCGCTTAGGCTATTTAAAGCTATATCAGCCACTGACAGACTGGAAGCATTAAAAGTTCCACCGTCGACTTTAGTTATGACCGTGCCGTTAGGAATATGAACCTTACTGACATTACCGCCGCCATTAGTCTTAATGGTTACGTCATCATGAACCGAGACCGACGCAGTGGAACTGGCCTTCTCCTTATCCTTAATGGTAAAGACGCCGGAATAGAAGAGGTTGATTGGGGTTAACCCATCATGTTCAATAACAGGAGTGTTCTTGTCTAAAACACCTTCAGTGATAACCTGGCAATATTCCGCACCTTCGGCATCCTGGCCACAACCGTTAATGTCATTATTTGCGCCACCTGGACCCGTTGAGGCGCCCCAATGGTTGTAGCGGGCATCAAAGATACTCTCAGACTGACTGTCAACGCCATGATCAGTATAATCAGCTATGGTGTTATACTGGGCGATATTATTATCTCCAGCATTACTGCTTATATATATTCCAGTAGTCCCCGCCTTATTACCGCCAAAGATTTGATTATTGAGAATGCTAATATCAGCCCCTCCCTCAATTCCGATGGCATGACGATAATTGGCATTATAGGAAATACTATCAATAATCGCCTTACCGATAGTATTGCCCTTAATAAGCGTATTATCACCAAAATTATCATATCCGATAAAGATACCGTCGTAGGCATTGGCTGTAATAACGTTATTAGTAATTTGCGTGTTCATAGCATTAACAGCAATGCCCGCAGACTCGGAATAAAATCTCTCCAAGCCGTTACTGTATATCAAGTTGCCACTAATGATAGTGCCAGAATTCTCTTCTTGTTCTCCATCAACATAAATTCCGTACCTCTTATTATTATGGATAACATTATTGATAATCTGATTATTTTCCGCGCTCCCATAATTATCTCGAATAACAATAGCCGCCATACGGCTATCACCAGAATAGTCACCAGTATTATAAATTTCGTTACCGCGGATAATGTTATCGTTGCCACCACCAATTACAATGCCGAGAGTAACATTATGAATAATATTGTTTTCAATAGTATTGCCATAAGCCGGATCACTTCCAGATCCGCCGCCTAGCGCTACACCCCGATAGCCGTTAAGAATTTCGCAGTTAGACAGCGTGGAGCCGGTAACGTTACCATCAAACTTAACTACCGGGTCATAGTCATAAGGACTTTGCTCGTTAAGGATAAAGCCGGAAACGGTGACATTAGAGGCTGAGACTAATAAAACCATACTTTCGTCACCGTAAATAGTAGACGGGTTGTCGCCAATACCAGTCCCTAACACAGACATCGGTCTAT
>VFKX01000069.1 GCA_009885285.1 Candidatus Falkowiibacteriota bacterium | reverse complement strand
GTAGACGATGGTATCTTCGGTACTGATAAAGACGCCGCTAACTATAATGTACCTACTTCAGCTACTGGCACATATGAATACCAGCGAAAACATATTATCCATTATATGGATAGCTGGGGTTATTTTAAGTGGCCTTGGAGTACAAACAATAATGTTAAGTTGAAGGACAGTGTCTATGGTTGGATTGAGAGGAATAAATGAAATATAGCCTGACAGCTCGTTGCCTTGTATTAGGCTTATCGTTCTTCACACTGATTTCTTGTAGCGGTCAACCTGTATCTAATGCGTCAATAGAACAATGTATTGGGTCTTTTGATACCTATGCCTACTCTGTGCCCGATAAGAATTCTATTGGATTTAAGATCACACATCCGCTTGCTCCATGGCAAATCGAAACACCGCTTCCGGAATTTGCTAACGAGAAAGGGGAAGTTTTAGTAGAAGCGACTCGGTATGTAAGCGACCATGCAGAAATTTGGGTAAAAATATCCCCATCATCAAACATCTATCGCAACTCTGATGCAAAATTTTATCAATTTCTAGTTTATAGAACGGATACAAAAAAGTGGATGAGTATTTCTGCAGAAGTTGGAGAAAGCAAGGTTTTTGTAAATAACCTTTATGTGGCAAAGGATGGCTCTATGTGGGGAAGCAATGTCTGGGACGGCCTTTCAGATATCGCAAGACAACCTATTTTAAGTAAATATAACGAAGTGAATCAAAAATTTGAGCTTGACCAGAGTACTCAAGAAATACCACCTGCATGGAGAAACCCATCACCAAAGAGCGGAAATGAACGCCCTTATTGGGATGAAGTTCTTATAGACTCAAATGGGATATTCTGGATTTTTGCTCAGAAAGATGCCATTTATAGCTACGACCCTATTAAGCAAGATATTCAGCGTCATGCGGAAATTTCTGACCGAACAATAGATCAAGTAGTCCTTGCCCCAAACGGGAGTATATACTTCCGAAAACATTATCAAAGCGCTATGAGGTTCGCCTTCGAAGAAAACGAATTGTTTCACTTTTTTCCTGAAACAGGAAAAATAGAAGAGGTGGAAATTCCGCATAAACGCTTGCCTGCTGGGAATATATTGGTAGATCATACTGGCCGTCTATGGATTGATACTGTCGGTTGGCGTGAGCCTGATGGCAAGTGGAACATAATATATCCTAATACATGGCTCTACTTCTGGAAAATGGAATGGGAGTCTGATTATCGTTGGGCTACCCCAAATATAATTTTGGAAAGTTCAAACGGGTATATTTGGTATCGTGGTGAAAAGGGAATGGCTTGGCTTGACCCTAAATCTATGGGAGGGTGCTGGTTTACAACAGAAAACACAAACATTGTCGAAGATCAACAGCACAATTTATGGATGGTCGTTGATAACAAATTGTATAAATACTCATTAAATCCGTAAGGCTCGGTTAAGGAGTGCGAACCTCCGTTGCGACAACTAGACCCACCAACCCAGCGACTCCCACGCCTCCGCCTGCGTCTATTTTCTCAAATGCCGCCATCACCTACAACGGCGACGGACAGCGCGTCTAAATCGGTGATGACAACGAACATCGCCACAACGACAACATACTTCGTCGGCGCACACTACGAAGTGACCAATGGCGTTGTCACCAAGTATTACTACGCCGGTTCACAACGCATTGCGATGCGACAGAACGGCACGTTGAGTTACTTGCTTGGAGATCATTTGGGTAGTACGTCGCTGGTCACCGATGCCAATGGACAAAATCCCATTGAGACCCGTTACAAGGCGTGGGGGGAGACCCGCTATGCTAGTGGCACATCGCCAACTAAGTACCAATACACGGGACAATATTCTGACAGTTACATTAACTTGCTCTGGTATGGCTCCCGGCACTATGACCCCGAACTCGGACGTTTCATTCAGCCAGATTCTATTGTACCAAGTTCAACACAAGGCGTGCAAGCCTACGATCGCTACGCCTATGTCAACAACAATCCTGTTCGATATACTGATCCCACTGGACATTGTATTTTGTGTCTAACCGTTGCTATTGCTGGAGGAGTACTTCTTGGCACAGCAATTTACTCTAATTATATTCACGAACCATCAAGACCAGCGGATGGCAACGCCTCAAATGTTTGGGAATTAGCCTATTTGGGATATCAACATGCTGAACATGCAAATATTGTTGGAGATGGGCTTAAAGAACTGCAGAGTGATCAAAGTCTTCAGGGGCAACAAGATAACATAATTAAAAAAATAAGGGCTGAACCAAGATATCGTGAAGAAGCTTTTACACCTGAAAAAATTACCGAACCATTCTCTGTAGACGGACCTAACGGGCACTGGTATGAAGCCCTGAATAAGCCAGCATTCTGGATGGTTCATACTGGAAGAATCTCTGCCACCAAAATAAATGTATCAGAAGACGGTACTATTTCAACCACATGGAAAGTTACTGACACATTCGACTATAAACCACGTTGGGAAAAAGGACCACTTCATCCTTACAACATATTCGCGGTGCCACTCTATTTTTTATATAATGTTGTTGGTGGCGCAAAAGAAAGTTATACAACCAATGCTTATTGGAATCAAACAATACCTCCACCACCAAATTCATGCGGGCAATGTGAATAGTAAGGCAGCAAATATGAAAATGAACATAAAAAAAGTTGTTCTATGCCTTTTTATGGTTTTGCTAAGCCTCAGTTGTATATTGGGCTATTCCCCACCAGAGCGGTACGCCGACCCATTTTATAACTTCAATGATGATGGCTTCGATTCTTCGTTATACCTTCCGTTGATAAAACCAATTGACGCAGTTAGCCTCACTACTAGCGAGGCTGGAGAATCTCTGTGGGTAGTGTTTTTAGCTCGTGGTACTTGGGTTTCTGTGCCTAATAGTCAAAATAATTTAGCTCATTATGATACTATCGAGGAGTTAGAAAAATTTGCTGTAAAAAATGGTGTTCTCATGGCATATTCTGCATATATTGATAAAGAGGCTGATGCGTACATTCAAGAAAATTATTATCACTGGTTCGTCCTCATTCCTGACAAGAAGATTGCCGAAGGTTTTCGCACAGAGGATGAGTTTAATCAGTATATTCAAACATTGGGTATTCAAGACCCCAATTGGCAAACGCCAAATGAAGCGTTTGATAAGTTTAAAGAAACTGGTTGTTTGGATTGGATACCAGACTGCAAGTAATTAGTGCAAAATCTCTGAGTTTTTAAAAAACTCGGAGATTTTTATTTTCACTCCCACTACCCGCCCGTGCGACTCTTTGCCAATGCGACCTTCGTTTACGATGGCGATGGTCACAGGGTAAAATCAGTCATGCAAACGAACTACACATCCACGACAACTTACTTCGTTGGCAATCACTACGAGTTGACAGGTGGTATCGTCACGAAGTACACTATGCCGGTTTACAACGCATTGCGATGCGAAGCAATGGTACACTCTACTTTATAGTTTCGACAGGCTCAACCCAGCGGCTCGGCGATCATTTGGGCAGCACATCACTCGTCACGTTTGCGAATGGCAACGTGGTCTCTGAAACGAGATACAAAACGTGGGGCGAAGTGCGCTATGCTGCGGGTGTGATGTCTACGCAAAATCAGTACACCGATCAATATTCAAATATGGGCGATTTTGGCATTGCGGGAGGGATAGTATCCCTCCCGCAATGCAATTAGCAGTTACTTTCCCAATTCCACTCTCCAGGATCACCACGCAGCCAAATAACGTGACCATCCATATTGACCGAGACACACTTCACAAACTCATAGCCTTCACTTTCGCGGGCTTTGAGCCAGGCTTCGGTCTCGGCGAGATTATCCACAGGCGAACAGCCGTGGAGTTCTTCGATGTCCATCAGGTTCTCAACAGAGATTCCTTCCTTATGATATTGGATACTGTAATGTGGAAGAGAGATGTCTCCCTCGTTGTCATCGCGGACGAATCCGCAGACGCGACACCATTCGACATCGTTGTCCTTGTGTGATCTTTCGTCGAGAATCAATTCGAACGCATGACAGCGCGGGCATTGACCCATTTCAGTCGCAGATGTTAGATCCATGAGAAATACTCCCATTTGAGCAGGTCCAAAAATCGAATCTCATCAGAATAAAACCGCGCACCGTGTTTTTCATAACAATGCAAGCGGAAGTACCCAAACTCGAATACTTCCAGTTGCTCGCCATCCATGTGGGGCGTCATGTCATCGAAAGCGGATAGGCTGGCTTCTGTGATCACGCCTTCTGCGATCTCCGCGTCAGGGTCCTTGACATTCAACCAGCCAACATCTATGAACCGGAATCGAATCTCTCGAATCTCATTATTGATCTTCTCGATGATCCATGCAGTCAGCAGGTATTTGAAGATCGCCCATAGAATGAGCGGGTGTATCTCGATGGAGCAATGGGTGGGTTCGTAACTGTGCTCATCGTCCATGTGGACGGGAGCAACATAGTAGTGGGTTGTTTTGAAT
>VFKX01000013.1 GCA_009885285.1 Candidatus Falkowiibacteriota bacterium | reverse complement strand
CTTCAATCAGTCGGCAAAGAAACAAACAAACTTGGGTCACTGTTTAAGGACTCATTTCAACGCGCCACAATCGTCAGCACTGCAGCTTTGGGCGCATTGAGTTTTGAGGCCTACCGCTCTGTCCAAGCCTTTGATGAGTCTCAGAAGATGTTGGCACAGTTAGACTCAGTCTTAAAATCAACCAGTGGGATTGCGGGAGTGACCCGCGACCAAGTCATTAGCTTAGCCAGCAGTCTCCAATCGACTACCACCTACACTGACGAAGCTGTTTTATCAGCAGAGAATTTACTTCTCACCTTCACCAATATTGGCAAAGATGTTTTTCCCGATGCCACTAAAACAGTGCTTGATATGTCGACTGCCCTTGGCCAAGATACCAAAGCATCAGCAGTTCAATTGGGTAAAGCCCTTCAAGATCCTATTCAAGGTATCAATGCTCTACGCCGGGTCGGTGTTAACTTTACCGATGCGCAGAAAGACGTTATTGAGAAATTAGTGAATAGCGGCAAACAACTAGAGGCACAGAAACTCATCCTCAAAGAATTAAGTACGGAGTTTGGTGGTAGTGCCCAGGCTGCCGCTGGCACCTTTGGTGGAAAAATTACGCAGCTAATGAATAAGGTCAATGACCTAGAGGAAACTATGGGCGGTTTGATTGCCCAACGCCTAGAGCCACTAGTGGGCACTGCTCTCGAAATTGTTGATGCCTTTAGTGAAGTGATTAGTGGCACATCAAGTTTAGCTGATTTCACTCAGGTACTTTCTGACAAGCTAGGCATCCTAGGAACCGTGGCTGGTGGGGTTATCACCTTCTTTGCCGAACATGAACAAGCCTTGATTGCTCTAGCAGGTGCCATTAGTGGTTTTCTGACTATCGCTATCGTGGGTGCAACTATTGCCATGATGAGTTTTATTGGAGTTTCTTTACCAGTAATTGCCATTGCTGCAGCCATTGGAGCCGTGGCCGCTTTAATCATCGCTAATTGGTCAGGCATTTCCAGCTTCTTTCAATCGATCGGAACAACCATTGCCAGTATTTTTACCTCAATTTACACCTCGATTGTTACTATCATGACCACGGTTTGGAATGCTGTCTCACCGATTCTAACTGCAATCTGGACAGTATTCAGCACTGTATTTAATGCCATTTTTCAGGTGGTGTCGTGGGTCTTTCAACAGGTCTGGACACTCATTCAGTTTTACGTCCTGACCTATGCCGCTATTTTTCAAACATTTTTGATTGGACTACAAATGCTCTGGAATCTCATCTGGGGAGCCTTAGCACCCTATGTACAACAAGTCTGGTCAAACATCACCAGCTTTGTGAGCGGGAGCATGAACTGGGTCAACTCAGTTATTAACTCCGGCCTAACGGCAATCAGATCAATCTGGGAAAACTCGTGGAAGAGTAAATATGACACTGTCGTCACTTGGGTAGAGAAGATCAAAAATTACGTGCAAGAAGGTGTTGAAAAAGTGAAGCAACTTTTCCGCGATTTAGCTGACGCAATTTCAAACATTCTCAAAAATATTCACATCCCTTCTTTGCACATCGATGTCGAAGAGGCTGATGTGGCCGGACAAAAAATCAAGGTGCCCAAACTCAAATGGTACGAGCAAGGTGGTTTTGTTCCCAACACTGGTTTGGCCTATTTACATGCTGGTGAGTTTGTACTTTCCAAAGACATGTTGTCTGGGCAAAGCTCGGTTCCTCAAAATGTTTCAACCGTTTTCGATCAGCCTATCTCGATACAAGCAATAATTAATACCCCTATGGATGTTTCAAAACTAGGCTATGAGCTAGCGTGGATGCTCAGGAACTCACGATGATTACCCAGCTTTATTTAAATACCACTCGCCTTGACACCAATTGCCGGCACTGTGTTGCTCTCAAAAACATTTCTTTTCCCGAGATGAGCATGGCTACTACAAAGCGAGGTGGTTTTTTAGGTCAAGTCGTCTCACCGCCCACCTTTCTTTCCTATAGGATCATGATGGAGTGGGTGATTGTGGGCAGTAGTTTTTCAAACTTAGTCACAGAACGAGATACTTTTATCAAACTAATCGGCTCGATTATCAAAAGTGGTGGAGCAGTCCTCAAAGTTTCTCGTGCCAATAGCACTAATCTACAAATCGAAGTCAAATCGGGCAAAGTCACGGGAGAGCTGAAAGCAGGTGATGGGACAGCCTCTAAGTTACTGGTGGAGCTCGAAGCAGAGTATCCCTTCTTCCAATCTCAAACCCAGAAGAGTAACAACGCTTATATTTTTCAAGGTGGTGGCATGGCGATTCCTATGAGTATCCCAATGAGCATGGGTAACGGTGGTAATAACGAACTCATAATTACTAACGACGGCACCTATGAGGCGTATCCCATTTTCACCTTTTCAGGCTCGTTAAACTTTCCCACCCTCTATAACCTCACCACCAATAAAATCATTAACCTCAACGTCAATCTGGCTACAGCCTCAGACACCGTCGTTATCGATACCTACAATCGCACCGTATTACTGAATCCTGGTGGCACAAACGGTCGTCACTTAGTTTCCGGTGAGTTTTGGACAGTTGAAATTGGCAGCAACGTTATCCACTTAGGCAACGGCTCTTATAACCCTACCGGGAAATGCTCGATCAGCTTTCGAGACCATTATCTGAACATATGAAGTACCACTGTTTTATTATCGACACGAGCACTCAAAGAAAAGTTGAGATCCCTTTCAGCTCAATTCAAATTGTGGACGAACTTAACAAAGGCAAACAGTGCACCATCACTATGTCCTACGAGGCGGTCAGGAAAATTGCTGCTGTGTATGGCCAATCGGTACACTTTTTATTATCTGGAGCTTTGCGCGAGATAACTGTTGAAAAAGACACCAGCCGTATTTACTACGGAGTGATTTCTGACCTATCCCTGCAACAAAACCAGCAAGGTGATATTGGATTAACCATCGCCTCAGTGGGTTTCTTTTCACTGTTTGCCAAACGACGCACTGGCGTTAAACGAGTCTTCACTAACACCGACGCCGGGCAGATTGCCTGGACTATTATTAACGAAAGCCAACAGAGCGACTTACCTTACTCTAACTTTGGCATTACTCAAGGTTTGATTCAAACGTCTGTGTCGCGAGATCGCACCTTTCGCTTTGCCTCAGTCAAAGATGAGATTGAACAAATGAGCAATCTTAATCTAAAAAATGGTTTTGACCTTGAGATTAACGACCTCAAGCAGTTCAACGTCTACTATCCACAAAAAGGTCAAGATCGACCGCAGATTGTTCTGGACGAGGAAAACATTCTCAGCTGGAGGTATCGCAAACCACTGATTTTAAGTTTGGCCAATAAAGTGCACGTAGTAGGTAATGGTTTTAATGATGATGTGCTTTACGTCACTAGAGAAAGCAGTAGCGACTACAAAACCACTTTTAAGTTACTCGAGGAAGTGGTTAGCGAACGTGATGTAATTACCTCAGCCACCCTCCAAGATAAAGGCGACCGATTCTTACTAGATAACCAATCACCACGCGTTGAACTGCAACTAACCCATCTCGACGATGAGCTCGATGTCCTAACTTACGAGGTAGGTGATAGTGTCCGAGTCCAGATTGCTGAGTTAGAAATTGCAAACATTTCAAAACGGATTTACAAACGCAGTATGCAAATTAGCGATCCACAAACTATCGTCACTTTGGATCTGAAATAGGGGGAAAGTATGGAAGAACTGGTGCAAATCATCATGCAGTTACAAAAACGCGTCGAAGCTCTTGAGCGACAGTTCGTCATGCGTAACATTGTTCTACCAAGTGATGGCAAACTTGTCATTGATAAACAGGCTACCAACCCCACTGTTGAAACCGCACGCATGAGCTACAACACCACGAGCAATAAGTTTGTCGTCTGTGAGAACGGCGTATGGAGAACAATCACTACAACTTAAGGAGACACTATGGCCAGCTACACTATCACTCTGCCCAAACCTTTGCTAAAAACTATTCGTGACCTGGGTTATGACCCCGAGAGCTACATCCAAACTCTTCTGGTAACACCACTTCTTGATCAGTACCGTAACCAGCTCAAAGAGAAATACGTGCGCAAACATGCCGATGACATCGAGGCTGAGGTGGGACAAGTGTTGAGCGAAACCATTCTCAAAAGTGGTTAATAGTGAACCCGCTCTCAAAAATGGGTCATTTTATGAGTCGTCATTCCTAGAATCAGGGTATGCCTATCTACACCTGGCGATCAGGAGCGACGCAACACCCGCATTGATACGCTCGTTCTCTATATCGATCTGTCCCAATCTGCCAACTCTGATGCCAGTAATGTGGCTAAACTGGCTGTCGTACCTGGAACACCTGCTGCTTCTCCCACCCCACCATCTGGTAGTCAAATCCTCACTCAGATTGGCTCCTCAAACCCTTATCTCAAGTTAGCAAATATCACAGTCACTTCAGGTGCAACATCGATCACTAACAGCAACATCGCTGATGCTCGCACCCAGGTGATGACCAAAATGTTGGCGGAACAAGTTTGGATTGACCTGACTGATGCCGCCACTATTGATATTGATTTACTCATCGGTAAGCAGTTCAGGGTCGAGCAAATGGCCGGTAATCGAACTTTCACCCTGTCGAATTATTTGAAGTGTGTTGGCAAAAGCTTTCTCTTAGATATTGGTCAGGATGGTGCAGGAACTCGCATCCCCGTTTGGTTTAGTTTTCCTCAAACCTTTGCCACCTCGGCCGTGAATACCACTAATGAGACTATCGACGTCACTTACGAAATAAAAACTGGTACTAAGATCATCTTTTCCTCAACTGGAACAGTCCCAGCCGGCCTCACCGGTGGCACTACTTATTACGCCATCAAAATCTCAGCTACTCAAATAAAAGTAGCCACAACCTTAGCCAATGCGCAGGCTGGCACGGCTATCGACCTCACCTCTCAAGGTACAGGCACTCATACCGTGGCCGCCCAAATTCGTTGGTCTGGTGGTGGCGATCCTCCAGATATTTCTACCGGCAAATACCGCCGAGATCAATTCGGTTTCACTATTCAAAGCGAAATGTTAATCACCGGCACCGTCATTAATAGCGATGCCTAAAAACTTATGTCGAGACAATTTAGATACGACGACACTGACAAATGGAAGTATGCCTTCGGCAATGGCTCTGACGGTGATTTAGTCATTGGTTCTAATACCACCTTTAGCGCACCCAATCGTGGTTGCAGTGGCTCACTCGCAAGCAGTACGCTCACCCTAGATTCAGCTGGGTTTGCTAACGGCGATCTGATTGCCATCCTACAATCGAAAGGTTCCGGTGCGGGTAATTGGGAACTAAATAAAGTCGAGTCTGGCGGTGGCACTACAACGCTCACACTCACCCATCCTCTCCAAAATAACTACACCGATAGCGGAATCAATCAAGCCCAAGTCGTCAAACTTTTTCAGTATAAGTCAGTCACTATTCAAGCCGGAGCTACTCTAAGCCCAAATCAATGGAACGGTAGTCAAAATGGCATCGTCGCCTTTCTCTGCAAAGGTAAAACAGATCTTCAAGGTGTGATTGACCTCAGAGGCAAAGGTTACGCCAAAGGTATCCGCGAACCCAACCAGGGAGGCTGGGGTG
>VFKX01000008.1 GCA_009885285.1 Candidatus Falkowiibacteriota bacterium | reverse complement strand
TTATCTTCCAAAAAAATTGCTCCATACTTGATCGATTCGCAAGGTTTATCCAGCCCGTTCAAAAAGTTCTTAAAGCCAAGTTTTTCACATTCAAACTGGAAGGCTTGGATATATAGTAAAAGCAGTTGAATTATAATCAACTAAAAAATACATTAATAGCGTGATGTAAGCCGTTGCAACAGTCAATTTGTTGTTTAATCCATCGTTTCATATTAGCCCAGAATTTCTCTATCGGATTCAAATCTGGAGAGTAAGGTGGCAAGAAAATCACTCTACAACCAACTGATTCAATTAAATCCTTGGTTCTTTGCGAGCGATGGAATGAGGCATTATCCATCACTACAAACTGACCAGGTTTTAACTCCTTAATTAAAAACTGTTCTACCCAAGTTTCGAATAAATTCGTATTGCAAGAACCATTAAACACCATCGGTGATATCGATTTATTATTTACGTATCCCGCTATAATATTTGTCCGCTCATAATATTTACCACTCTTTTTGCCTACTAGTTTTTCGCTTTTCTTTCCCCATCCTCTATCTTTGCAAATAGTCATATCAATACCGCTTTCATCAATGTATACAAGGCTTTCAAGTGGTATGTCTTTTATGACTTCTTGGTATGCAGCTCGTTTTTCTTGATTTGCTTCCACATAGGTGAAGGCTTTTTTTTATAGCTAAAACCAACCCGTCTTAACCAATATCTTGCACCACTAGCGCTAATACCAAACTCACGTGCAATATCTTCAGATCGAGAATCAGGATGGTTTTTGACGTACTCAATAAAAGACTCATGCTCAATATTGCTCTTTGCTCCTAAACGCACTTTTGGCAGATAATGCCCTTCATTTTTATAACGCAAATGCCATTTATTCACGGTCATTCTATTGATCCCAAAAACTATCGACGCCTCTGTTTGGCTCTTTCCTAACTGCAGAAAATTAATTACTTTCTCTCTTAAATCTTTACTATATGGACTTGTTGACATCTTTTACCTTTTTTCCATATCATACTATATTTTGATAATAATTCAACTGCTTTTACTATATTCCTTATTTACATACGGTTTTGACTGGTTGAGAGCCTATTCCTGCAACCCTTATAACCCTAGCCTTTCCAGCCTCTTCGAACTCTTGCGATCTAGATTAATCTCAGCTTGTCAACAATAACTGTGGGGTACTATGATCTAGCATATAGCTAGCATTTGAATTTTTTTGTGATTTTGTGTATCCGTTCAAGGGGTTGGTATAAATTAGGCGATTAGCAGGTTTTGAAGATTTGCGACTGGATTTTGCTTTTGTTGTTTGCAAGTGAGATATAAAGAAATAATTCGTTCTAAAAATCTATTCCCTCGCTCTGACTGCGTAAAATATGAGTTCTTACGATAAGTCACGTAATGCCTGATTTGTCTTTCCGCATGATTATTCGTTAATGGAATCCCTATCGGGTCGTCCAAAAATTTCCACATCATATTTTCAGATTTCATGATGTTTTTTGCCACCCTAGCCGCATGTTCAGCATTTTCTACATAAGTAATATTTTTTAAATAATACCACGTTCGTTTCCTTAAACGGCGAGCCCTGCGCAAAAACCTTAACACCTCAATTTTGCCTTCTAATAAACTCTTTTTTAAAGCAAAAATCTCATAAGCTATATGCCTTAAATACTCACCAACTGGCTTAACCTCATTGTGAGCACTATGGGTAAAACGCTCAAAATCTCTCGCTAAATGAGACCAACATATCTGACGATTTTCTTCGTCAAAATAATTGTAAGCCGCGTATCTATCTGTAACAATTATATTATCGCTTTTGCCAAAAACACTATTTTCTAAAACCTTCATACCCCTTGAAGCCGTTAGCTTAATCAGGCTGTGCTCGGTGCTAAAAAAACCCCAACACCACCCTAGCTTACCCTTGTTATAATGGCTGGTTTCATCCATATGTACTAACGCGCTGTAGCTTAAATTCAGCTCTATATCCTCGTAACTTTCTTTGCATTTTTCAGCTACTCTTGCCTCATTATGGGAGACTGTCCCTAAGCTAATTTGTAAACCAAATAAATCTTTCAAAATCGATTCCACTTCACGCTTGGAATTCTTATAAAACCCACTCAAAGAACCAATCGCAGCCTTTACTCTTGGTCCAAATAAATCAGCGGTAACAGCTGCTGGTAATGCAGTGCTTTTCCTCTTCTTGCAAGACTTACAGCGACCACGTTGTAAATGATAATCCGTGACATAGGGCTTGATTTCGGGAAGGTCAATTTTTTGATGGACGCGAGGAGCGCCAACTATAATCTCTCCGCCGCATGTGCAATGCAGCGAATCTAAGTCGATTTTAATGATTTCATTTGCCACCATCTTGTCACGGCTATAGCCTTTATGACCAGCTTGTGCGCCCTGCTTGCGATCACTTCCTAGCTTGTTATCTTTTTTGATCTTATATAATTCTTTTGAACTAGGAATCGATGAGTTCGTTGAATTCAATCCTAATTTTTCTTTGAGCTCTGCATTCTCTTTCTTGAGAGCGATGTTCTCTTGCTTGAGAGCGATATCCTCTTTCTTGAGGACGATGTTTTCTAGAGTTAATAGCTCTACTCTAGCTTCTAAAATAGATATCGTAGTTTCTAAACTAGCTAGTTTCTTTTGGACTTCTAAGTATAGTTGCTCAAACTGGCTCATCAATAAAAAATCTAAAGTTATGACTACCTAATTAATTATCACTCCAAGTTTAATTTGTCACTAACTTTTTATATTTTATTTTACTTCATTATTCCAGGGGCTTGAACGGATACGCAGCTACGAGGTTAAGTGATTCATAAAATAATACTCACTATGAGTGGGCAATATCTTACACTCGATGCACTGAGGAACATACTCTAAACAAGTATTATAT
>VFKX01000009.1 GCA_009885285.1 Candidatus Falkowiibacteriota bacterium | reverse complement strand
CCGCAGCCGCCGAGAATCAGTACGACGCCGAGCGCCATCATCATGCCCATTATTTTTTTCATATGGTTCTTAAATTATGAATTAAATGTTTAAATATAATATTAATAATTAATTCCGAGAAGGGTCGCTCCGCCATTTATCTTTCGGAAGCTCATTCATCTTCTGGGCCATGATAAAGGTATTATGGGCGATATCTCGCGCGCCAGCTGCGTAAGGCGAGGTCACCTTAGCCTTATCAGCACCCAGTAAATCCAGAATTGAACCCATAGCATACATCGTGCTCCAGGCCGGAAAGACAAAACCATAATTATTTAAGGTCAAAAACAAAGAGGATATAGTTAAGCTGGCACCCGCTTCATGGCCGGTTACAATAATGCCGGCGGTCTTGCCGGTAAAGCGGCGCAGGAAGCCGCTGCCGAAAACCTCGTCATCAGCGTGATCGCTGACAAATTGCGCGTGCTTCTTATTAAGATCCTTATTCTTTAAATTCTGTAAATCCGCCGCCTCGAGACTGCCATCGAGAGAGATGCAACGGTCGATGAATAAGGCCATCAAAGATGAGACCTTGAAATTATTGACTGGCGTAGCAAAAATTATAATATCAGCGGCCAGAAGCTTGTCGTAGATAACTTTACTCATGTCATCTTCCAGCTCCGTTCCCTTCTTATAGCAAGAACACTGAAAGTGGCATTGGTTATTGGTCGTGGAATAGCAGGCCTTGCAAGGCTTAATGTCATATTTACGCAAAGGCAAGAGCTCGATCTCCGCTCCCAGCTTTTTCAGTTCGAGCAAGCATTCATTTAACAAGTATTCGGAATTACTGCTTTCCCCGGCCATATCAAACTCATCACGCGCCGAACCGGAAATACCCAAGGCTCTGAGCTTTTTCTTGGTTTTAAGCATCTTCTTGGCTTCAGCCATGGTATTCTTCTGGACTTCCCGGAAACGAGCCAAGGTCTTGAGATCTACTCCCAGAGAATCAGCATAGGCGCTGTCCTGCTGTTTGATATTCTTTTCCATAGAGCTAAATTTAAATTCCTTTAATCCTTTAGGCAATAATAACCGGATTTTAATTCATATTCCGCGTGGATCGGGCAAGCGCCGCATATGCAGCCGCTCATCTTGTACTCGCAGGCGCTTTTACCAACCTCATGAGCGCAGAATAGTAATTCTTTTTTGCCGCGCGAACAATCAGTATAGCTCGGGCAAGGGCCACAATGGCAATTAGCCAAATCTTCCGGAGTTTTCTTTAAATCAGCTTGAGTTTTCATATATTATAATTAATTATAAAAGTGAAAATTAAAAGACTAGTAAATCCTTTAGAGGTAAAAGATCCGGTTGCGTCCACAGTATATAAGCGAGATATAAAAGAGCGACATTCTGAGCAATGAGCAGAGGAATACCGAGCAGAAAATACCATTTCTGCGTCTTATGCCGAAAAACGAACATGCCGAGATAAACTCCCAGGCTGCCGAAAGCGGTGGCTAAGAAAAATAAGAGACCTTCAGAGATACGCCGCGTGCCGGTCCGGGCGGACTTTATCTTATCGGCCAGCATGATGAAGAAAGCGAGCAGGTTAAGCGCGCTGAAACCGATGAGCAGATATGATAATTGCAAATCGATGACCATATAAAATTATTATAGCATATTTGCCGACTGACGACATTAGCTTGACTGCGCCACTAGGTTCCGCGCAAATTCAATCATGCTTGCACTGCGGCCGCAGTCAGTGAACATTAGTTGAGGGTTCGGAATAATATCGCCGCGCCAGAGGTCCAGGCGATCAGCATCCCAGCAAGTCCGCACTGTTATATCTTCACTCGCAGCGTCATCGCGGTCATGCTGGCGCAAAGCGGAGCGTAATTGTGTATATTGTAAATCAGACAGGCTAATTAAGCCTTCACCGATAAGTTCATCAAGCAGGACAGCAGCTCTTTCACCGTGACCGGGGTCATCCTCGTCATTGCGGCGCCGGGCATCATGAAGATAAGCGAAAAGCTTAATCACCTCTTGATCAGCGCCATTAGTCTCGGCTATCATCAGCCCGTATTTTTCCACGCGCTGCCAATGAGTTAAATGGTGCAAAGAATCTTCAGCTAAAATCAGGCCATCCAGGAATAATTGATGATTTATAATCAGTTCCATAATTGTTATTTAATATTTCTCATGATATCTTTATAAGGTAAAAATAAATTTTTGGCAACAATAATATGGAGCAGCTTTTAGCCCATTTAGTCGGCGACTACGTTTTGCAAAGCTATTGGATGGCGAAAAATAAAAAAAGTAAATTATGGGTGTCAGCCATTCACGCCGCTGTCTATACCCTGCCCTTTTTATTTCTAACCCTTAATCCCTATTCACTCCTCATCATCTTCGCGACCCACGCTATAATTGATCGTTATACTGGTATCGTTATTTTCTTGTCCCGCTTAAGGAATCTGCATTTCAAAGGCAACGGCTACCCGAAAGACGTGCCTGTCTGGCTAGCGTCGCTTTTAATAATCATCCTCGACAATACTTTGCACTTGATTATCAATTATTTGGCGCTTAAAATTTAGTTCGGGGAATGAAATATTCAACCTCTTCAAAGTCCCGGCCGCGGCTATCTTGAGTAATTAATTCCCTCTCGACTACTCCTCCCAGAAATTCCGCGATTTTCCGGCTCGGCACATTAGCCTTGTAGACCGGATAGCGGATTTTTTCATAGTCTAGATTCTCATCAGCCCATTTTTTCAGGGCCACCATCGCTTCCTTGCCATAACCCTGGCCCCAGACAGATTTTTTAAACCAGAGACCTAATTCAGGTACGCTGGTTTTTATTTTATGCAGTCCGACACAAGCCATGAATTCCTTAGTATTTTTATCAATGGCTACCAACTGCAAACCATCTCCAGCCATATTCTTAGCTGAAGACGAAACGATGAATTCCGTCGTGTCATTAATATTCCCTGTCGGCTGCGGTAATAGATAGCGCGCAACCTCTTCGGTAAATTCGCGGAAGATGTCATCGCGATAAACAGACGAAATCGGGATGAGTAAAAGGCGATCGGTTTCAATCTTAAAATCTTCAGTAATTGTGGGAATCATATTATTTTATAAAATTTAGGAGCTTCCTAATTATTAACGGAGAGAAAAATATTATTATTAGCACTAACGGCCAAAGCCGCCCCTTCAAGATATTATAGTCTGCCAGCATATACGACCAGGACCTTCCGCCAGCCAACCCTATACTAAACTCAAAGATTAAGGTCAGTGCCAACCAAATTCCTCCCGTCAGTAATAGCTGGGCGGAACTAAAATCTAATAGCCGACGACCGAAAAAAGCATAGACATAAATCAAGAAACAAATACTCAATACGAAGAAGCCGATAATGTTGGCTCCGAACTCACCCACCAAAATCTTATACCATTTATCCCGCAGGAAGCCGTTAATAATCGGAATGGGAATAAAGAGCAACCAAGTTAGGATAATTCTTATAATAGGCATAGTGACAAATCTTATAAATATCTCTCTATTTTAGCGTATCTGGGGGCGGGAGACAATATATATCGGCCCGGTCATAAGAACTTCACGAATATGCACAAAATCGCTCTGAACAGCCCGCCGATCGGTAGCGGTTTTTTCTAAAGCTTGACGGTCTTGCGAGGATAATAAAAAAGCCCTCATATTTTTAAGCCAGATAAATTAATAATCTGATTATAAAATATGAGGGCTGAATTATATCTAAATGTTTTCTAAAAAATTATCATAGGTCGGATTACCAGCAAAGCTGCACTTCCTCGCCGATTTTCTCCTTCAAGTAATCCTTGACTTCGGTCAGCCCGCCGATTTTATCAACTAAGCCGTTGTCCTTAGCGAGTTGCCCTGGCATGGAAGACCCGTCGGCCAAGGCTCGGACCTTATTGATATCCAGTTTGCGGTTAGCGGCTACTGCCTTGATGAAATTCTCCTGCGTGATATTCAGGTCGCGCATAATCAGATTCTTTTCTTCATAGGTCAGGAGTTTGTCGCTGTCGCCATAGTCTTTGAACTTACCGACACTAAGGGAGTTATAGGTCACGCCCTCTCTCAGGTTTTTATAATATTTATCGGTATATGACATGGTGACGCCAATACCACCGACATCTGACAAAGCGGAAGCGAAGATAGTTTGAGCGCCGGAGGCAGCCCAATAGGCAGCCGACGTGCCGACACTGCGAATTAAAACTATAGTTGGCTTACTCGCCCGCTTCATGGCATTGGCGATTTCCTCAGCGGCCACTGGTACGCCGCCATAAGAGTCGACTTCTAAGAGAATAGCCTTAATATCTTCATTCTGATCAGCTTCATTAATGGCATAGACGATATTTTCCGAGGAACTCTCGTCTTTAGTGGAAAAGCCTTTATCATCCTTATCGCTCGGCTCGATATAGGTGATGATATAGCCGTGCAATTCAATGCCGTTAACATTGCAACCTTCCGAAGAATCGGAATCGGAGCTATCTGCGCTGCCGTCAGATTCATCGGCATAGAGAATGGAATCTATCTGATAAATAACTTCTTCCTTAATTATCAGGATAGCGCCGGCCAGGACTATGGCCACGGCGAACCCAGTCAAAATCTTTTTAATAACTGCTTTATTAAACTTAAGGGGATGCTCTTTTGAGTACGCAACGAACTTAGTGAGGAAGTTTGGCATATATTTAGGTTATATATTGAGCTTATCTCCAGCCTATCGCCAAAACGGGTAAAAGGCAAGATGTTTTTCAATATAATCTTGCCTGTGGGAATTAATAGACTAGTATTCGTTATTTTTTCAGTCTGAGAGCCGCCTCAAAAAAGCTAGGAAAGTCTGAACTCTTTAGATACAGGTTCTTTAACTTGTTCTGCAGAGGCAACAAGTCATGATATTGATGGTTAATCGGAAAAAGATGGGACTTCAGAGCCCAGGGCCAGAATTTATAGAAATCAGGGTCCAGTCCTAATAAGCACCAGGACAATATTTCGCTATATTGCCATTTCTGTTCCTCTGACCAATGCTTAGAAATATCATGATTATCTAACATCGTCCAAAAATGCGATAAGACGAGTTCATGGGCTGTCACTTTTCTTTGCGTGTCGGCATTAATTGACCAGCGGCGAGCGATAATATTTCCGCCCCAGCTACTGATGCCTTCGTGATACGCACTGATGACGCAAAAGTACTCCTGGTATTTCCAAGCCTGTCCGGTCTTAGAAGCCACCATTTTGAAAAAAGCCTTATTAATCTTATCCCATGATTTCTGATAATCAGCGGCAGAGTTTTTCAGGTACGGCAAAAGCTGATGATATTTATCATGGACGCAATAAGCAATAATCTTATTCAAGTCTAATTTCTTGTCTTTCAATAATTTAGATAAATCATCAGAATCAAGACGCAAGAGATCGGCCAAGCCCTGCTTATTATTCTTCCCTCCCGGAGGTAAGAATTCATAAATCATGGCTTCATCGTATTTTTTATCAATTTTGTAGGTAAGTTTCATATATAGGCAATATAACATTAACGGACGAGATTATAAACTATTGCTGTAAACAGTTGATATTCGCCAACATATAAACCTCTTGCCTGTCATAACTAACTATGCTATTATAATCGTACAAATGTCTTATCCGCCCGTTTGCGGACTAGACCCCGAGGACTCCCGTCAGGGGGTCCGTTTTTTTATAAAAAATTTTTTATTTCCCCAATTATCAACTTAAAGCTATCACTATTAAGGCGACCCATTCTGCGAATCAATCTTTTACTACTGATAATTCTTATTTGAGAAATTATTGCAGTCCTTGGAATATTTTCAAAGATAAAACGGTAATAATATATATTATCTTTGAGCCGGCTTGATAGCGGAATAACCAGGACTAAATGTTGATTGAATTTTTTGATAATTAGTATGGGCCGCTCATAACGAAAGTTTTTACCGTCTTCTTCATGTCCAATATTCACTCCAATACTAGCCCACCAAATTTCTCTTGCTTTAAAAAGCAATCGTCTCACTTCTACAGCGAAATGAATATTAGTCTTTAATGCGGACCACTTCTCAAAGTCATCCTTTTTAGACTCATTAATAATATTTGACATATTTGTCCCTAATTAACTTAATAATCTGATTATAGGGCAATGACACTTAATTAAACTTAAAAGTTTTCTAAATATATTCTTTATCCCCATAAACAGTTGATATTCGCCGTCACATCAGATAAACTAGCCATATGCCAATTCTCCTGCAAGTCAACAACCTGAGCAAGGAATATAGCGGCCAGAAAATCTTTTCCGGCCTGTCTTTTGCGGTTTCCGAACACCAGAAAATCGGCGTCATCGGCCGTAATGGTGCCGGCAAATCCACTCTCTTCCGCATTGTAACGGGCGAAGAAGCCACTGATTCTGGCGAGATTATCATCCACGAAGACGCAAGCATTGGGTATTTAAAGCAGAATGCCGACTGGCAGACTGGCGAAAGTGGCCTGAAATATCTGACCCGCCTGAGCGGCAAACCGGACTGGCGCGCCCAGCAAGTGGCCAGCAAGTTTGAGCTTGATGCCGAAAAACTCCAAGACGAGGCCTCAAGCCTATCCGGGGGCTGGCGCATGCGCTTGCGCCTGACCGCCATGCTACTCAAAGAACCGAATCTCTTCTTGCTTGATGAACCAAGTAATTACTTAGACTTAAATACCCTCATCCTCCTCGAAGACTATCTCCGTGCCTATCGCGGCAGTTTCCTCATCATTTCTCATGACCGCGAATTCCTGAAACGGACTTGCAACGAAACCATCGAGATATCCAAAACCAGTTGCTATCACTATCCCGGCAATATCGAGGCCTATCTGGCCTTCAAAGAACAAAAACTCAAGTCCCTCATGAAAGCCAACGCCAGCCTGGAGCGCCAGCAAGAGCATTGGCAGGATTTTGTCGACCGCTTCCGCTTCAAAGCCTCTAAAGCCAAGCAGGCTCAGGCCGTTATCCGAAAAATTTCCAAGCTTGAAGAAAAACGCATCACCGTCGAGCATAAGGCTGGCATTACCCGCATCACTATCCCCACTGTCGCCAAGAAGAATAATTTCGCGCTTAAGATTAATAGCCTGACTATCGGCTATGGCCAGAAGGCCATCGTTTCTGACATTGACTTCGATTGCCGCGCCGGCGAGAAGCTGGCTATATTGGGCTTAAACGGCCAAGGCAAGACCACACTGATTAAAACCCTAACCGGACGGATTGCCCCGCTCTCCGGTACTTTTAAATTCGCGGCCGGCAGCCATCTCGTCTATCACGGCCAGGAAGAGATTGAAAAGATGAACGGCAAAGAACAGGCAGGTGATTTCCTCAGGCGCTCCGCCTCGAGCGATTTAAAGACGGAAACGGTCCTGAAGATGGCCGGGGATTTCTTATTCAAGGACGAGGAGCTCAAGAAAGCGATTTCCGTGCTCTCTGGCGGTGAACGCGCCCGCTTATTACTAGCCGGATTATTATTATCCAAACCCGATATTATTATTTTAGACGAACCGACCTGTCATCTTGATTTTGAAACCACCGAAGCCCTCGCCAATGCGTTGAATAAGTTTAATGGCACGATACTATTTTCCAGCCATGACCGGACCTTCTCGAGCCTGATTGCCACGGGCATCGTGGAGATCAAGGATGGAGCCGCCAAGCGTCGCCACGAGGAATATGGGGACTATGTCGCCCGCTTAGAGAAGGAACTCTGGAAGAAGATGCAGGAGGAACCGGTCCAGGAGAAGGATAAGTCCATGAGCCGCGAGAAGTATCTCGAGAACAAAGCGCGGATAAAGAAAATCCAGTCCCTGGAATGGGAACTGGAAAAGATGCAGGCGTATAAGGAAGAGCTGATGGCTTACTTCCTGGAGCATTATCATGATTACAAGCCAGACAAGGTGCAGGAATTAGAGGATTTGAAGAGAAGAATGGTTGATAAGGAGGAGCTGTGGTTGGAGTTGAGTGAGGATGGGGAGTAGAAAGACTCTAGGGATAGGGTCTTTTTATTATCTAGACCATTTTAACCAAGCGGTTAAAATGGTTATCCACTTAACCATTATTTTAATTAACCTCTGGGACTTTTTACCTGCTCCGGTAAAAAGATATTTTATAACAATTTTACTGCAAGGCAATCAACTCCTCCTTCTTTGAGAGTGGTAGTTTTTTAATTCTATATTCCTCTTTAGACGCTAGGGAGCGACTATCAAATTGCTTGGTGTAAATCAACTTAACCGGCCTTCTGCTGCGAGTATATTTTGCGCCCCGCGTGTAAGAATTGTGTTCTTCAATTCGTCTATTAATATCCGTTGTTATGCCGGTATAGAGAGTTTTGTCGTGGCAGCTGAGGATGTAGAGGTAGTATTGAGGCATATGATGATTGTTCGAAAGGTGTCAGCAAGATTAATTGAGCGATAATCTTAATGCTTAGTTTTACTAATGATCGTAACTTTTTTAGCATCTTTTTCGGGTTAAAGGAGGAAATGCGAACTTACTTTATTTTAAATAGTGAAGTTTTTGTGCCTAAATTTAGTAAATAATTACAATTTTCTTAAAATGGGATAAACTTTCCTAAATTTAAATTATTATCATTAGCAATAGCATCTATTTTATTCTTAAAAACAGAAAAGTCATTTGCATTCTTTACACTAGAGAAATCGGAAATTAAATGCAATCTCTCGTTTTCGTTAATATATGGGCTAACAATATTTATTGATTTATTTGAATAAGTGATTATTTGATTTACATAGATATCTCTAATGATTGAAATATACAAGAAGGAAATTGCAGTTACCGAAAAAACACAAACAAAATAATAACCATGATTAGATTTGATAAACTCAGAAATTTTGATACTTATTTTACTCCTCCTGTCTTTTGAGTATGGATGTTTTTTCATCACTTTCATATAAATCATTATGAAAATAAACATAATCATCGTCATTAGAAGCAAGGAATGATATTCGTGCAATCCATTGGAGGCCTCTCTATATATATCATTTATATATCCCTTAAATATATATGTCATTATTTCGATAATCTTTGTGCTTGTAAATCGAAAGATTGGCTTGAGTAACTGTTCCCAAACACCGCTACCTATAGCGCCAATAAAAACAGCCACAACAAGGCCTATAATATATTTAACTATTTTATTATCTTTCATATTTTTTATTAGCTATTTTTAGCAAAACAGCATTTAATTATAAATAAAAAATAGCATTGGATATGATATTTTGTCAATATAATTACTCCTACATTCTAAAAAAATAGGTTCGAATTCCAACCCTAGTTATAAAAAAATAACGCTAAAATTAGCTTCATTTTATATCTGCTCGGGTTAATATAGTGAATGCAAACATACTCTGGTTTTTCTTATATTTTGAATGACTTTATTTGGGCACAGGAAAATTTCCATCGCCACCGCGACCCCTTTCCCATAACCAACTGCCATCAGGTAATTGTTCATTTGGAATACCAAGAATTTCAAATGGACTTCTTCCTCCTCGTGCAGATCTATTTAATTGACCAGCTTCTCCTCCTTCACCACCCAT
>VFKX01000043.1 GCA_009885285.1 Candidatus Falkowiibacteriota bacterium | reverse complement strand
GTGGCGCAAATGATGAAGCGGGTCAAGCGTGGTATTTCGTTTACAGATGAAGATTTGGCACTTGATTTAATTAAACAGATTGGACCAGGCGGCTCGTATATTGTCGCCAAGCATACCATTGCGCGTATGAAGACTGAAGCTGTGATGACCAAAATGGCAGACCGCGATGTGCGCACCATTTGGGAAAAGAAAGGCGCAATGGATATTCAGGCACACGCGATGAAGAAAGTAAAAGATATTATGGCGATCCATCCTGAGCCTTTGATCTCGCCCGAAGTGGAAGCAAAAATTCGCGCCGCTTTTCCTGGTTTGATTGCGGGCGATTTGATTCCGATGGAGTAAATTATGTCATTGCTAGGAGGGTTCTTGCTCTTTCCGACGAAGCAATCTCTCACTATCATCAGATTGCTTCAGGCAAAGAACAAGAGCGCCTTCGCAATGACATGGAGAACCAATGTTTAAATTTTTCAAGCGCAAGGAAGATGTATTTCAAAAACTAATCGAAGAGCAGGCTTCTATTACCTACGAAGCGCTGAGGTTGTTGGTTAAATATTTTGAAACCAGCGACCCAGATGTCGCTGAGCAATTATCTATTAAAGAAAAAGAAGCGGATGAGATTCGCCGTATTTTAATTGACGAATTGAATCGCTCCTTTGTGACACCCTTTGATCGTGAAGATATATTTTCGTTATCCCGTTCCATTGATGATGTCATTGATTATGCAGACAGCACGGTGATGGAAATGGTTATCTTAAAAGTAAAACCAACCCCGTTTATGCTGCGCATGGCAAATTTGCTTAAAGATGCCGCGTATGAAATTTGGTATGCCGTTCAGCGCCTGCCCAGCCATCCCAATGTTGCCAATGACCACGCGAATCGAGCCAAGGCTTTGGAGAATCGAGTCGAAGCTGTATATCGTGAAGCGGTTGCAGATCTGTTCAGCGGACCCGAAGATATTCATCATGTTGTTGAGATGTTAAAAATGCGCGAGGTATATCGTCACTTATCCAATGCCGCAGACCGCGGCGATGAAGCCGCCAATACGATTGCTGATATTGTGGTGAAGAAGGCTTAATGTCGTTTACTTTGATATTGGTAATTGCTCTGGCGCTTGTATTTGAATTCCTAAACGGCATGCGCGATTCGAGCAACATTGTGGCAACTATGATCTCGTCACGCGCATTTTCTCCGCGCAGGGCGCTGACCATTACCGCAATCGCAGAATTTTGCGGACCTTTTCTGTTTGGGATCACTGTAGCAAAAACCATCGGCGGAGATATTGTTGATTCAAGTGTAGTGACCATGAATGTTTTGATCGCGTGCTTATGCGGTGCAATCATTTGGAATTTGATTACCTGGTTCTTTGGCATTCCCAGCAGTTCCTCCCACGCCTTGATCGGCGGTTTGCTGGGAGCGGTAATGGTTTCTACAGGATATAAAACAATTAAATTGATAGGGTTGGGTAAAGTATTAACTGCTTTATTTGTTTCCCCGCTGATAGGTTTTGTTGTAGGATTTATATTCTTGCGTTTGATTTATTTTCTAGCGCGCAATGCCAGCCCGCACATTAATGAATTTTTTAAACGCGGTCAATTCTTTACGGCAGTTGGGCTTGCGCTTAGCCACGGTTCCAATGACGCCCAAAAGACAATGGGTATGATTACTTTAAGTTTAATCATTGGCGGAACACTGAAAGATTTCACCGTTCCATTTTGGGTGATTTTGCTTAGCGCTTCAACCATGGCGCTGGGAACTGCTCTGGGCGGCTGGAGGCTGATTCGTACCCTGGGCGGCAAGTTCTATAAGATTCGCCCCGTGCATAGTTTTGCTACTCAAATCACATCTGCTTTCGTGATTTTTGGCGCTTCTTTCGTTGGCTTGCCTGTTAGCACAACCCAAGTAGTGAGTTCTGCGATCATTGGCATTGGCTCATCCGAACGTTTTGGAAAAGTGCGTTGGAGTGTGGCAGAAGACATTCTCACCGCTTGGCTTATCACCATTCCCGCCAGCGCTATATTTTCTGCTGGCATCTATTGGTTGGTGGTAAATTTCACTTGAAATCATATATTCACAGTTGCCTTGTTGACTTTGAATATTGATGATGCTACAATCCTTAATGCCTTATTTGATAAACTGGAGGTGTACGAGTAGAAACATGAGTAAAGTTAAGTTCGTCTAATCAAACATATATTCAAAGGAGAAATAAGAGAAATGCGTACTAAAAATTTAGCTTACTATATGCTCGTCTTGTTCGTCATCGCGGCAACTTTGTTGTCTGCATGTGGTGGCGCCGCCCCCACCGAAGCTCCTGTAGTAGAAGCCACTGAAGCTCCTGCCACCGAAGCTCCCGCTACTGAAGCTCCAGATCCTATGATGGCGCTTTATGAAGCCGCAAAAGCCGAAGGCATGCTCACCACCATCGCCCTGCCCCATGACTGGTGCAACTATGAAGGAATGATCAACGGCTTTAAAGCCAAGTATCCAGGCATCGAAGTTAATGAACTTGATCCAGGCGCTGGCTCAGGTGAAGAGATTGAAGCTATTAAAGCCAATAAAGATAACCCAGGTCCACAAGCCCCTGATGTTATTGATGTTGGTCTTGCCTTTGGTCCTTCATCAAAAGAAGAGGGACTTATTCAGCCTTACAAGGTTTCAACTTGGGATGATATTCCAGATAGCGCCAAAGATGCCGATGGATATTGGTATGGTAATTATTATGGCGTGATGTCTTTAGAAGTCAATTTGTCATTGGTGGCAAATCCCCCAACTGAGTTCGCTGACTTGCTCAAGCCTGAATACAATGGACAGGTTGCTCTGCAAGGTGATCCTTTAACATCTAATGGCGCAGCAATGGCGGTTTGGACTGCCGGTCTTGCAACTGGCGCTACTGGTGATGATGCAGCCAGAGCTGGACTCGAGTTCTTTAAACAACTTAACGAAGCCGGTAATTTTGTGCCGATTGATGGTGACTCTCGCACTGTCGGAATTGGCGAAACCCCAATCATGACCGATTGGTCATACAATTCGATTGCCAACGATGTGAACCTTGCTGGTAATCCTGATTTGGCAACCAATGTGCCGACAGCCGTCAAGTTTGCTGGTATGTATGCAAACGCAATCAGTGCTTATGCGCCTCATCCAAATGCGGCCAAGCTATGGCAGGAGTACATTTACTCGGATGAAGGTCAACTCGCTTATGCTGGTGGCTACTGCTATCCGATCAGATTCGACGCGATGAGTGCA
Organism: Candidatus Falkowiibacteriota bacterium; assembly: GCA_009885285.1. Taxonomy (GTDB): domain Bacteria; phylum Patescibacteriota; class Patescibacteriia; order Patescibacteriales; family UBA12465; genus UBA12465. The sequence continues at coordinate 1,001 of VFKX01000043.1, read as the reverse complement.
GCTGGCACTCTCCCTGCGGAAGTAGCAGCACAGTTGCCCAGTACCGAAGGGGCTTACTTCCCAACGGTCGAGGAAATCAATTCTGCTAAGGCGATCATTGTCGAAGGCTGGCCCACAGTGGTCGGTGTCGAAGTCAAGAAATTGCCCTAATACCTCCGATGAAGTCATCAAAAACTTCTGACCCCCAATTAACTAATTCAACCGTGGGGGGCGCATCGCGCCCCCCACGACGCCAGTTTGGGCATTGGTTTGGTTTACTGCCTTTCTTCCTTTTATCTGGCATGTTTCTGATTGCACCAACCCTGCTTCTTGCCTTCCGTAGTTTTGAAGGACCAAAGGGAGTGGGATTCACCCTTGATAACTATCGTCAATTAGCGAATGACACCGTGGTGAGCGCCTATGCGATGTCGATCAAAATTAGCCTAACAACTGCTATTCTTGGAGGTTTGATCGGGTTTTTGATAGCATGGGCAGTCTCAATGGGTGGGCTTCATCCTCGATTGCGACTAATTACTACTACTTTTTCTGGAGTGGCTGCAAACTTTGCCGGTGTTCCTCTTGCAACAGCTTTTGTCTTTACACTAGGCCGCGTAGGTCTTATTACCGCGTTATTTAAATTTCTTGGGCTTGACCCTTATAAAAACGGATTCAGTCTCTACTCTTTTTTTGGGTTGACATTAGTCTATCTCTATTTTCAAATTCCACTAATGGTACTCACAATTTTGCCTGCGCTTGATGGACTTAAACGTGAATGGCGGGAGGCTGCTGAAAACCTAGGAGCTAGCCCAACACAATACTGGTTCCATATTGCGCTTCCAGTGTTAACTCCCTCAATCTTAGGCACAATGATCTTGCTTTTTGGTAACTCGTTTGGAGCCCATGCGACTGCTTATGCGCTTACTGGCGGATCCTTTACACTGGCTACTCTTTTGATTGGTCAGCAAATCTCTGGCGATGTTCTTCACAACCCAGGGCTTGGTTATGCCGTGGCAATGGGAATG
>VFKX01000089.1 GCA_009885285.1 Candidatus Falkowiibacteriota bacterium | reverse complement strand
TGCTAACCCCTTGCCTTTTCCGCCGTCTTCCCATGGTGGTTTTATGATTGCCCTAGCAATAACCCACGGGGAAACATTGAATGCGTGCATCTCTTTCGCGGTAGTCCCCGAAGCAGTTAGCAGTTTTCGCATTAGTTCTACGTCGTTGATAGCTCGATGTAGTTCCTTAGGGTTGACAGTGACCCCATATTCCAAAGCCAAGTGCATTAATTTCCATGACTTAAACTTGTAGTTGGATTCAATGTCCGACATCGCACAAAGCCATGGCACCTGTGCCAGGTTGTTAATACCTGGGCGCATAGTCGCAGCTTGTCTTCCTGCCTCTGCCATGAATAGGCCTCTGTCAAACACCGCATTGAAGGCCACTACAAAGTCCACCTTCCCAAGCTGGTCCAGCATTTGGAAAGCTGCCTCTGGCTGTACAGCCTCAAGCGTAAGCATATTCTGCGTGATCCCCGTGATCCTTACGATCTCGTCGGACAACGCGGGGTAGTCCTGTCCTTGAACCAGGACCGAAAGCGTTTGCTTCGCGGCCCAATTCTCATCAACTACCATTGCCCCAATTTCGATGATTCGTTCCCTAGCTGTGTCTAATCCTGTCGATTCAAAATCTAGCAATAGTATATCTGACATTCTAGAACTCCGCCGTTTCTGAGGCTCCGAATTTAGCGCCATCGTTTAGGTCTTCTTGGGAGTTGTCAACCTTAGCTTGGCCGCCTTTGATCATTTTGATCCAAGAGATACACTCTGCCAGCTCGTCGTCTGTAGTCTTCCGGCCAAGTGTGAAGTTCGGAACTATGAAAATTCCCTTCTCATTCTTCTGTCTTGCTCCGCCAAGGTTAATGGTAAACGCTGCGGGGGCCATGCCTGCTCTGATGTTGCGCATGTACATCTGTGAGAATAGCTTCTTGCCTTCCTTCATAGAAGTAGACTTGAAACTAAATATGTATGGCACTGCTCCGCCTGCTTCAACTTCATCAGGGAGTAATACGAAGAAGTTAAATCTTCGGACGTTCTTAACCTTGATGCCGTTCTCTACTACTTCCCATTTCCAATTGTCATTGTAGTCTGGGGCCACTGGATTTTCTACCACTGGTACAGACTTAGAGTATTTAAACGACCCGTCGGCCTGCTCTAGTAGTACATCCCAAGTCTTCTGCAAGAAGAAGGGGATGCAATGTACGGGCTTTGAAATATCACCCAGTAATTTATTGGTGACGCTGCACCGGAACTCGCCCATTACTGCGTTGCCTTCGGCTACTGCCACGGACAACCCCTGCATAGGCAGGATCTTCGGAATAATTATGTCTTGGCTGGATACTTGTACGTTACCCCAGTCGTTTACTAGCTGTGTGCTTAGCTCATTGTTTGTTTTAGTTGCTACTTCGTTTGCCATACTATTCATCCTTCTTTCTAAATGTGAGTGACTCTACTGTTGTTGGTGCATCTAATCCTGGAATCTGTAAACTTGGGTCATCTTTGATTTCAGCGTTGGCCCAAGAGTTTAGTGTTTGGTGGTTCACGGACAATAGGTTCGTGAGCGTGCTTGCTCCGTACTTTGCCTTGATGTACTCAAACAAATCATTTTTCTGTTGCTCGGTCTTCGGGGTTCCGAATACGTCGCGGCTTACGATGTACACTAGTGCTACACCCTCAGCCTCAAACTTTGTCCTACCGTTTGCCTTTAGTGCCCCCATCACTTCCTTTTCCACTTCCTCCAGCAATGCGTGGGCTTCGTTCGACGCTTTCTTTCTCTTGTCGTACTCCCCCCTCGCTGCCTTTAGTCGCATGATCAGTTGATCCATTTGTTGCATTGAAACCACTTGCTGCGGTTCCTGCAGATTCCACTCGTTCGCATCTTGCATCTTTCTTCTCCCTTGTGAATTGGATAGGGCTTGTAATGAAGCACCCATCTATTGATTTAATTACTGCGTGTACGCCGTTACTTGCGATCCATGTCATAAGTGTGCCCGTACCTATTGGCAGCCACACTGTTTCCCCGTTTTGCTGTGCCTCTTTATAGTACTATACTTCCATCATATCTTTTCCTTCCAGTTTAAGATTAGGTTTGCGCAATTTAGTTTCTTACTTAGTGCTTCGTTAATCAGTTCGTCAATCGTACCTGCAGCCACTAGATCAATGCGGGTTATCTTCTCATGTATTTCAGATCCCCCTCTGTGGTTCCTGGCTTCACTCTGCAGGTCATGCTCTAAGCTAAACCCCTTGGAGTAGTAGATAGAGTACGATGCCTCAACAAGATTAATTCCTACTCCCCCCGCAGCCTGGTTCGCTACCATTACCCTACACTTGGGGTCAGACTTGAACCGATCCATTTCCTCAATGCGATCTTTGTTGGAAATATCCCCATGAATTTGGGCAAACTCCAGCCCCATCTTTTCACAAAGGCCCGTGATCATTTTGTAGTTCTCTTTGAATACCGACCACACAATCACCTTATGCCCTGGTGTTATGGTCTCTAGCAATTCCTCAAGTACATGGAGTCGTGGGTTGTCCTTAATCCACTTCGCACCTTCTTGCTCCGTGGCTGCGTATCCACTTACTATCTGCTGCAGCCTCAGGGCTTTAGTGATTGCAAGTTGGGCCACCACTGTTAGCGGGTGCCTAGTCTCCGAATCCTTTAGGAAGGCTAGGAACTCTTTTTTCATTTCAGAATACATCCTGGCCTGCTCTGCGGATAACACCACTGGTATTTCCTGGCGCACTAGGTCCGGCAGATCCATGCACTCAGCCTTAGTTACTCTGATCATCTTGTGCTGCAGTTTTTCTGTGATCTTAGCTAACATTTCGGGGGTCGTGGTCCATTTAGGGAAGTGGTTTTCTTTGGACGACCAACCTGCGTTCTCATCCCTAAAGTACGTGGCTCGGAACGAATAGAAGTTACTTCCAAAGGTCTCCCCATTATCTAAGACTTTGTACTGTGACCATAGGTCCATAGGTGAGTTAAGAATTGGTGTACCTGTGAGCAAAAACTTCTGCTTTGCGTCGGCAGCTAGGGCATTGGCTAGCTTAAAGGTCTTGCTCGACGGGTTCTTAAGCTTGTGCGATTCGTCGAATACTACTATCTCCGGTCCCCAGGCCCTAATCAGCTTGTATAGGTCGCCCATTAAGAGGCCTTGGTAGTTGGTGATAACAATCTTGGCCCGTGAAAGGTCGTCGCCTACGGCCTTTAAGAGATCTTGGACGCGCCTCTTACCTGCAGTTGTCAGGACAACCACATCGTGGGCGGGAATCTTTGAGAACATGGCCCATTCTTTTTTCCAGTTGTCACAGACAATGACTGGACAAATGATAAGGGTCTTCACGAGTACGCCGCGCTTCGCGTATCGTCTGCGCAGCACCTCAATTGTGCACCGCGTCTTACCCGTGCCCATCTCCATTGCCAAAAACAAATCTTTTTCAGTCTCGGCTTTACGTATCGCCGAAATCTGATGCGCCCATAGGGGTCTTAACGATTGTTGCATTTAATTTCCCTTTTATTGCTGCTCCAAGAATGGCTCCGCGCTCGAATCCTTCTCTAAAACATTTGTCGCATTTGTGGTCTCGTCCGGCTTTCCAGGCGAGATAACTAGCCCCTATCATACACAAAATAAATCCCAGTTCAAGCATTAAAATTCCCCCTCCGCTGCTTTAACTTTTATTCCAAAAATACATTTACGGACCCCGCCCTCAGTGCGCATATTCCTAACGTCTGCCCCTGGAAAAATGCGCTTCATTTCTTTTGAAAACATTACTCTCGATATGGGACGTTCATTATTTCCCCTAGTCCACGGCTCGTACTTCTCGCTGTATAGCTCTGGCATAATAATAAATTCTTCTAGTGTTCCCAGCTCGATATCGTGATCCTTCGCAAATACCATAATGGGATTGCTGGCTTCGCGGTACTCGGCTAGCGCCATCTTGGACTCTTCCGGTTGAATGAACTCATAGTTCCTAAGCTGCAGGGTTTTGAATGCAATTATCAGCTTGTTGCAGATGCCTGGGAGTTCTTCCCTTAGCTGTGCGCGAATTAATTTATTATCATCGGCCTCTGTAAACATCCGATCAAACTTAGCTATAATAAACCTGCGGAAGAATCCTGCTGAAGTATCATTATTGTTGGGCAGATCATTAGCCAAGATAATAAACTTAGCTTTATTCCTGTGCGCAAATGGTCTCTCAAAAACCCGTTTAACTTGAGTCACTCCTCCGGTTATCAACTGTTTTAATTCTGCAGTTGCATTACCAGAGAGTGAGAACTTAGAGCTTTCATCGGAGTAATTTAAAAGCGAGCCTACTAAATCATCCCTCATCTGCTCATTGGATAGTTGGTGCAGCATTAGGGTAGAACTATTTTCTTCCCCAATCACTGCCGCTATTGTTTCCGCGAATACAGACTTTCCATTCTTGCCTTCGCCCAGGCAAATCAAAGCTTTCTGCGCTAAGCATTCGCCTCCATAGATGGCGTACCCCGAGAATTCTTCGAGCATCGTGGCCAAAACCCTATTCTCTTTTGTGACATCGCCTAGAAATTTATCCCATATCGGACTCGCGGCCCGTGGATCATATGCATAAGGCAGCACGTAAGTGAACCCATGTTCCGGTGAGTGCGGCGTAAGTTCATATGTTTGTAGGTTTAACACACCATTTTTAAAATTCATCTTCTGTTCTGCCGACTGTGTGAACCAATCCCGACTCTTTAGGTTGTACCTGCCAATCTTTGCAAGGGCTTCGTGCACTTCTCTCGCCGCAGGGGATGGTCTTTTTATAGTTTTCTCTAGCCATTCGCCTATCTTCGCTGTGGACATTGGCTCCCAAAATACACCATTAAAAATGTGTACTTCTCCGTTGTCTTCCATAACCACATAGTAGAATTCTTTTTTGAATTGCCTTATTAAATCATCGTAGTCTGGTGTACTTGTCTTTGGAATGCCATCAGCGCCGAGTGTGGTTTTCCTAAAGCCATTGTCTTTGGTTTTGATATAGTCCTCAGAGAATATCAGGATCGGGGATGCAATCTTGCCGTTGTGAGGGCATTTCTTGCAGCCGTCAAAGAACGTGGAAATATTTTTACAGAGACGCGGACCCGATGATTTTAAACTTTGCTCAACTTTGTTCTGCGTCTCATAAAAAGAATACCCTGGGTAGGGTTCGCTCATTGTTTGGCAAAGCTTTTCGCCATCGTCCAGCCTTGAGACAATGCTGATTGCTGCGTACCATTCAAACTCTGGTAGTGTCTTGGCGTCCGCAAATGCGTGTTGAATAAACGCGCAACCTGCAAGGACGCCGTTGGTGTCCGGCTTAGGATACTTTGCAAGGGAATGCGGGGACAATGCTTCGTGCTTTTGCAGTTCGGCAATGCCGGACGCTACTTTTAAATCAAAATCAATTGCTTCGAGGTCCGGCTGCAGGACCCTAGCAATTCTTGTTTGCTTGCCTGGTTTCCTGTTTTCTGTCATAGGGAAACGCATTAGTCTGCCCTTGGAGAAAACAGTGGTATCTACGTTGCCCACCACACCCGCCGCCAAAAATTTAAACCGAATTTTGTCACACAGCGCAACGTAAAAATCTCTATTTATATCGAAAAAATTTTCGTCGCAAAACGCGTTTGAAATTTTTACAAAAAATTGCACGCCGTTTCCAGTGAAAACAACGGCCGTCTTATTATATACAAGCCCGATCGCAGAAATTGCAATTTCCGCCACCGATTTGGCCTTCGCTTCCATCGTCTCTTGCGTGTCCTCTGGTAGGCCAATGTTGTCTATATCAAATGGTATGAGCCATTGTTCTTTAAGCTTCCTGCCGCGCTCCTCGAAGCAATCAGCCACCGTAAAATACAGATTATAGTGTTCTGCAGGGGGGATTTTCGCTAGTAAACCTGCTGCTGAAGTAAAGACCTCATCTGCAGTGGTAAAGCGCCACCCGCGCTCAAAAAATACTTCCATTTTAGCTTTGGGATTTACAGGATTATCCCGCAGTCCTAATATTTGAATCAAAAAGTCCCCTCTTTCTTACCAATTGGGTTGGCGCGAATAAGATTTCGCTTGCCTCATTCTGCCAGTCAAACTAAATACCCTGACTGTGTGCAAAAAGTCTCTCGTTGGGTTGGACGGTTTGTATGGGCCAGTAGCAATACTGGCCTTTTTTTATTCTGCCCCGTTCAACTGTGCGATTCTTTTCGACACCGCGTACTCCGGCATAATTTCCCAATCCAAGCCTTTAAATGTAGTCAATACCCTACGTAAGGCTTCGCGATACTTTGTTGACTGGATCGGGGTCCAGGTCCAGCAACCGTCTCTGTTTACGATAGCCACAAAAATCATAGATACTTTCTTTACTTCCATCAAGCGATGCCTCAAACTCTCATCATGCAAATGTTTGCAGTTTATTTTTTTATCGTCGGACTCATAAAATCCGCATTACACCAAAAAGGGGATAGCCACATGGGACTACTAGAACAAATCAAGGGCCTTCAAGAACAGCTTTCGTTAGTTATCGATGCAAGTCAACAAATCGCTGACGAGTCATTCGCCGCTGGTAACCTTGCGGGAATTTCTTCACGCGACGAAGAAGTAGCAGCACTTAAATCTAAGATTACAGAACTAGAATCTGGAATCCTTGGCGGCAAGATCTACTCCCAAGTAGAACTAGATGCAGCTATCCTTACTGCAATTGCGCCATTGCAATCGCAAGTAGGCGCGTTGACTGCAGAAATGGAATTGTTGAAGGCTAGCGTTGCCGCATCAATGGATGATAGCTACAAAAATGGCCAAAAAGATATGAAGGCTTCTATCAAAGCAGAATATCTTGCTCAGCAAGTTGCCGAGACTGCAGGTGAGACTGGTTTTAGCGCCCTTCTTGATTAATTAATTGGATCGGGGGCAGCGATGCCCCCTATTTCATAGCTAGTTGTTTTAATAAAATCCCGTACTCGGCCTCATTTCTTGAAAACCAATACTCTAGGTTGATTTCTTTCCAATCTTTTTTCATTCGATATAACTTAAGAGTTCCGTAAATAAAACTCTCACATATCCGCTGGTTTTGTTCATGCTTTGAGTTCATATTTGCAAGAATAGCTATCAAGTGAAAAGGATACGCGAATAATAGAAACCAATACCAGCCGTACATTTTCCCGCTTAAGATGATCAACCCTATGTGATGCGGAAACAATGGATCTGCATAATCAAACATCCGAGTCTCGGGCAATCCTTTGTCGTCAATGAACGAGTGCGGGTAATGATGCTTAGTTGATCCTCTGTAATCACGCTCTGTATTCTGCATGAAAAAGAAAGAGCGCAGCCGCTTGTAGAAAAATCTCACGATAGGAGCGTAGTCTTTTCGCACTGACAGACCTGTGATAAAGGGAATAGCCTGGTCACGACTGAAATTAAACTTATTGTTCCAAGGGATTTGGTCTGGATGGCGAACGAACATTCCGTCAGTAACTTCATATCTCGCGAAGTCTATTTCATCGGCGTATGGATGGCCGCACGTTGCAAGGATACCGGCTCTAAATGCCGAGTCGCCACCATCGCTCGTTTCGTCTACTGGAAATCCTTTTTCGTCCCTATATATCATTTCACTAACCCCATCAATTCAGCCACTCTCAATTTCATTGCTTCCAACTCTGGGAGTAAATAATCAAATGATTTAATGGTTGAGTGCCTCCGCATACAACGCGCCCGATAGGTAGTAAGCTTGAAATTGTAGCACTGGTTGCCGTCCGAAAAGCGCTGAACCCAGGCGCTGGTACTACTGTTCTCGGAGGAGGACCAAAAATAGTCTTCGCATTCACTAAGACCTAGGGATTTCGCATTCGCAGAAATTAAGCACATCTCGGCAATCGTAGGCAGTCCTTTTAACTTCATAGCATCGTCCCAAGTCATTACGTCGGGCTCGTTGCTTGGTTCGATGGCTAGATGATAGTCATCCATGAATCCGACATAAATTGATCCGTCCTCAAGCACTTGTCCTGGCATATATTCTGGTTTATTTAGTCTCATATCACTCTCCTGTTCTCGGCTCGTGGGTATTAGATATAACCTTCAATGCTCTAATCATTTCTTTCATTGATATTATTTTTTCATTCTGCATTTCTCTTATGTGCCAATCTATTTTCTCCAGCTCCTCAACCAACGCCTTAGACTTCTCGCGCTCGGCGGTTAGTTGCTGTGCAATTTCCTTCTCATATGGCTGGGTAGGGATTTTAGGAAGATAGCTTTTAAGTTCTTCATGCGCTGCCTTCAGTGAGGCGAGTTCTTCACTCAGTTTTATATTCACGCCATCAAGGTCGCTGTATCTTTGAAATTGAAACTCTTTTTCTTGGCGAATCTCTTTTTCAATCTGGTCGCAGTATAAATCTTTCGATGCCTTTAAATTTAGTAAGTTTCTAATCTCCTCTTGTGCTGCTTCAATGGCGCTTTTATATTCAGCGACTGATGTGATTGTTTCTGGCCCTATATCGTTCATCTCATAACTCCCCTAAAAAAATAAAGTTTTTATCACAGTCTTGCGCGAGAATTGTGCAAGTAACGCCATCAATAACAGTCCATAAGGTATTAGACCCCTTGACATAGATTGAGTCCCATTTTTGATTATACCACACAGTCACTTCATAACTCCCAACACTTAAAAGGTTTTTGCTGCTGAATATCTAACCGTCACCGGAACCGTCACCGTAACCGTAACCGTCACCGGAACCGGAACCGTCACCGTAACCGCCATTAATAGTTAAACTTCCCATAACTACACGGCCCATACTTTAACTGAGTCTATACTTTTCTTTGCTTTGTCTGTGGTGTCTAAAATTTCGATTGCGTTTAACAGTTTTATTCTCTCTACCTCCACAGGGAATTTGCACGAAGTTGGATTACTAGTCCCATCTACCGCAAGTTGAGATAATGAAGCAGCTCCGGCCCATTGCCACAGTCTTCTAGCTTTCAATACAACAACTTCTTGCCCATTTTGGGACTCTATATATCCTGCAAAAACACCCGCCGATTGCGTTCTAACGATTGCATGTTTTAATCCGTTCAAAGACGGTGCTTGCTGAGTTAACGAGTCTTTTCTTACGTACTCAACTTCGTTAATTTTAATTGTCTCGATACTCATTTTAGTTTCCTTTTGTTACTTTATTATGCGTCACCACTTCATGGCACTGTGATAGCTTTACTCTCAAAAGATCGCTCGTTTCAGCTTCTTGCTTAAGTCCTATATACTTTCCAATAGCAATTAATCCCAAGAAAAAACTACTTAATAAAATAGCAGAGACTACCCCTCTAAAAAATTCCATTAGTACTCTCCGATTTTTGTCGATAAG
>VFKX01000053.1 GCA_009885285.1 Candidatus Falkowiibacteriota bacterium | reverse complement strand
TCGGCATAGATGGTGTCGAAAGCCAGGGTCGACTTGCCCGAACCGGAGATGCCGGTGATGACAACCAGCCGGTCGCGGGGAATCTCCACGTCGATGCACTTGAGGTTATGCTCGCAGGCGCCTTTTATGATGATCTTGTCGTGTGCCATGGTTGTTCCTTTGAATATGCAGAGTGACATTCAGATATATCACAAACCGGTAGCGGATTGAAGAGTCTTTGTAATCCGGATAATGAGCATGGTGAAAAGGCTGACGGCGAATTATTGGTAACAGTCAATAACAATTTCATTTCAAACAGGCCCGTGCTATACATCCGTCAGCCTGGACATGGTAATTTCGGAACCACATCAAAAGATTCCGCAGTTACGGCTGAATTATTCACAAAAACCAGGAAAACCACGGCGACCTACTTCAGAAATTGGGAAGTGGCCATCATCAACCTCATGATTTGAGAAAAGGCGCGCCTGGTCGCTCGATGAAACAATAAATCGATATTGTGTCCCCAATTTAATTCTAAGACCGAGAAAAACTGGGAAGTGTCCCTAATTTACCCCAGATGACAGTGGTTGGGCTCATCTGTCGCCAGTTGGAAGTAATGTTGCTAAGCAATTACCAGAATTTGATCCGAGGAATTATGGCTATAAAAAGTTGGGAGAGTTGGTTAAGGCTACTCAACTATTTGATTTGGAGGAACGAACGACGAAAGATGGGCAGTCGAAAGCAATGTTTGTGAAAAATAAGAAAAAAAAGGCGTAGCGGTTTTGACCGGACGCAGAAGATCGACGGTATCTGATAAGTCATGTAACTGGTTGAGCAAAAAAGGCGAGTTCCAAATATCGGCTCGACCAGACCGCCCGAAAAGACTCGACGGTCTGGTCAGCCTTATGGCGTTATACACACAATAAAAGACCTAATAAGTAAGACATTCTTTGACGTCAAATTGAGTTACATCAAGTCAATAGGGTTGCCCCGTTGGAGAAAGTTTCTGAATTCAGCAGAAATTCGATCATCACTTGCCACTCTATTCCAAAAGTCAAGCGCCATTTCCTTTATGATTGTAATAGTACCATCATTGAGGCGATTTACGCCCCTAGGCTCAGAAGGTGCAAAATTATAAGGGGGAACTTCTCCACCGCTTTTTGGCGCAAACCCCATAGAGCACATGTCATATAGTGGCAGTAATCTGAGCACATTTCCCTCAATGGCCAAACTTAAATTACCTAAGTGCATATCAGTATTATTAATAAGACGACCGAAAGACCATAAGCACTCTACATCGTAAACATGTTGCCAGCTAACTAGATCTTTCTTATGTAATGCGTCCATAACTTGTGGCCAGCCACTTCCTAGTCCAATGAACTCGGCATCAATAGATTGAAGTGAAATCATTGACATTCGACCATATTCACCAGTTCTGTCAAAGCGTTGTGACTCTAAAAAAAGTCGGCCATCGCTTTCAATCAGTCTGGTTTCAGCAGCAGGAAAATTTTTAGCATGGATTGCTTCCGTGGCATGAAACTCTGTGATTAGAATATCGCGCCAGCGTCTGGCGACATCATTATCTCCTTGTGGAGAAAACTTAACGATTACGTGAGACAGACGATCTCCGCAAAATGCTGTGAATTTTGGTTGTTCTCCGCCCGCAGACGAGCCCGGAATGATACCTTTCATGACGCTATTGGCGAGTTCGGGATAGTTATTTTCTGACGTATATACTGGCTTACGTCTAACGCGCAATAATGCCTGTTCGCCAAACTTAAAGTTTCCAGGGAGGTCGTCACCATTAGAGACTAAGTACCGCCCAATATGATTCGTATTCCAATGCCTCGGGTCGGTTGGAAAATCACTTATCTGGTTCGCCATCTCTTCAGCGATCTGCCGCCCAAGAAATCCCTGTGGTGCCAGATCCAGAAGAAAATATGGCAAGTCTTTATAAATGCCATTTTTGCTTTCGCCTAATAATAAAGGGGGCATACCTGTAGCTGGTTCAACATAAAAACCTCCATGTGCTAATGGTCGAATGAATGCTGCCAAAACAGTATTCCCGTGTGCATCAACCATGCTTAATGGTAGTTTGTCATCACCACCAAAAGCATTGCGAGTCAACGCATACCTAGGTGTTCGCCCATTCTGAAGTTTGATAGCTCCGTTACCGATATTTCTTAGTTGACGTGCAACAGCAGTCTGGCTTAGACCTGTATTCACTTGTATTTCTTTTGATGTTGCAGGGCCTAACTTTAAGTATTCTCTTATAGATAATTGCATACAGATTCCTCTCAATCAACCATGCAGCGCACATTTAGACTAGCTAAGTGACTAGCAAATAAAAATTAATAATTGATATTTAGTGCTATTTATCAATGCGTTACAAGCATGTTAAGCACAATAATAGCTAGATATTCGACTAGAGTCAAGAACAATCCAAAGAAGTGGGTCAGTATAACTAAGCGCAGCAGCAGACGGGATTAAACCCCGCTGCTGTGCTCACAGCCGTTGAGCTAAAGTCAAATAGAATACAATGATCGGCGATTCACAAGGGAGGTTGTATGAGTGTGGGAGCAAAGTTCAAGGATAGATTTGCCAAAGTCAGAACCCATCTTACCAGCCTTGATGACCAGCCATTGGGCAAAGCGGCGCTGTTAATCATTATCTTCCTGGACATTTTCATCATTGTTTCAATTTTTGATGGACTTGGCGCCCATACTAGACAGCTCTCCTCTCCAGATGCTTACATTCCAAATACCTGTCGGGAAATCGTCGTTAATCGACAATGGAACCCTACCAACCGAATTGGTAACCTGTCACAGATCATAATTTCCTCCAGCACCAGCTCGTACAGAAATGAAGAGAAAAGAAAAGAACGGCATCCGGTCTGTGTTCCCTATGTTGATCTTGTTGATCAAATCAAGAACGACAAAACGTTGACGAGCATCTTTGAAGACCGGAATAAATCAGAACGTGAAGCAAAGGAGCTACAGCGGGCCATCGACAGCCTGAAAGGTGCTTATGATACTTCTTTACTTGAAACAATAGCGAAACAGCAGGAAAGCCAAACAAAAATAGATGCGACAAAAAAAGATTTTCTGGAGAAAACGAGCGCCCTTGACGTCCTGAAAGTCAGGATTGCATCATTGGAACGGACTATTAACGACGAAACAAAAGTAAAGCTCCTCTGGGAAAAACTAGAGACCCTTACGGCACAGGATAGGCAAACACTAATTACTGAACTGCGCACATTAAACTACTGGTTTCCGGTAAAAAAACTTGGTATGCAGCTGATCTTCCTGTTACCGCTTTTTGTGGTTTTTTATGCCTGGAACAACACAAGCATCAGGAAAAACCGAGGGATCCAAACCCTGGTTTCTACTCATCTTCTGGGGATTTCATTTATTCCGATCCTTTGTAAAATCATTGAAACTGTCTACGACATAATCCCCAAGAAGTTCTTGAAGAAGCTCATTGACCTGCTTGAGTCCTTCAAGCTCGTTGCGGTCTGGCACTACCTCGTCATTGCACTGGCCGTGGCGGCAGCACTTTTCCTGATTTATATCTTTCAGAAGAAACTCTTTTCACGTGAAAAACTTATTGCGCGCCGGATATCAAAAGGAGAGTGCCAACAATGCGGAAAACATTTGCCAGGCGGATCAACAGCATGCCCCTTCTGTGGATTTACCCAGTTCAAACCTTGTAGCAATTGCAACAAGTTGATGCACGTTTATGGGATATTTTGCCGAGAGTGCGGGCATAAAGCAGCCGACTGAATCTACATGGAATAAATCTGAAATACCCAACAATTGGCACGACCGGGAGTTCTGGGGACTGGATTCTAGTTCAGGGGACTTGCACCCCATAAGTTCACGCCCATGACGGGCGTACACAACGCACAACCGGTCGCGGGAAAAAC